>JBICHM010000301.1:0-10804 GCA_043101835.1 Phycisphaerales bacterium
AGAGGCTTCCGGCGCCGCGTCGAGGATCGACGCGCGCAAGCGCACGCCCATCAGTTCAGGCTCAATCGCCGACAATTGTTCGGCCTGGAACTCGGCGATGCGCTCGGCCTCGGCCCGCGCCTGGTCCGCCGCTTGCCGCTGCTGCGCCTCGCCGAGCGCGAAGGTCGTCGTGCCGACCAAGCCGCCGGCAAGCGCGATGAAAGTCGCGACGACGCCGCCGACAAGGGCCTTGTTGCGTCGCGCGAACTTCTGCAACTGGTACGAGGCGCTTGGCGGGCGAGCAGCGATCGGCTCGTCCTGCAGAAAACGACGCAGATCCGCCGCGAATGCGCTCGCTGACGCATAGCGTCGGTCCTTCTCTTTCGCGAGCGCCGTGCCGACGATCGTCTCAATGTCGCCGCGCAACGCGCGGCTGACCGAAGAGAGACTCGTTGGCTCCTCCTCCTGGATGATCCGGGCGGCCTCCGCGATCATCTTTTGCCTCAGATCGTAGGGGAGCCGGTCAGTCAGCAGCTCATAGAGCACAACGCCGAGCGCGTACACATCGCTGCGCGTGTCGAGGTCGCCCGGATCGCCGGCGACCTGTTCGGGGGACATGTACGGCACCGTGCCGATCAACTGCCCGATGTCCGTCTGCATCGTGACCGACTGCACATCGGCGTCCGTCAGGCGGGCGACGCCGAAATCGAGCACCTTGGGCTCGCCGTCGGGTGTCACGAGGATGTTGCCGGGCTTCAGGTCGCGGTGGATGACGCCCTTTCCGTGCGCATGCTGGACGGCGTCGCAGACTTTGGCGAAGAGGGCGAGCCGGTCGCGCACGCTGAGGCCGCGCGCGGCCGCGTGCTTCGTCAGCGGCTGGCCATCCACCAGTTCCATAGCAAAGTACGGCTGCGCGCCCGCGCCCTCATCCAGCGTTCCGGCGTCGTAGACCTGCGCGATGCCCGGGTGCTTCAGCCGGCCGAGGACATCCGCCTCGAGTTCGAATCGTCGCAGTTGCTCCGAAGTCGGCACGCCGGCGCGGATGACCTTGAGGGCGACTTCACGAGCGGGCTTCTCCTGCCGGGCGCGGTAGACGACGCCCATGCCGCCCTCGCCGATGACGCTGAGAATCTCGTAGCGGTCGATCCGCTCCGGCGGACGCGCGTGGGTGGGCGCATCTGGCCCGACCGAGGCCGTCGGCTGCTCGCTCTCATGGTCCGGCATAACTGATCCCCCCTCAGGGTCAGGGGAGATTCTGCAGGATGCCACGCGGATCGCAAGGGGCTGGGCCCGGATTCGGGCCGCGCCCCCCGGCTCCCGCTTCGGGGCGGGAGGCAGCGTCACTCCGGCTTCGGCACGTGCTGATCGATAAGGATCGGGTTCCCATCGGGATCAACAATCACGAAACTCGCCGGGCCCGTGGAATCGGGGGCGGCCGTGGTGACGGGCTCTATGCCTGCCTCGCGCACGCGCGCCTGCAAGTCGCGCACATCATCGAAGTCTTCGAGCGTGTTGGAGTTGCGGTCCCAGCCGGGATTGAAGGTGAGGATGTTCCTGTCGAACATCCCCTGGAACAGCCCGATGGTGCTGGTCTCGTTCTGCAGGATGACGTAGTGCTGCTCGTCGCCGCCGACGAGGCGGAAGCCGAGTTTCTCGTAGAAGGCGCGTGACGCGCCGAGATCCTTGACGGCGAGGCTGACTGAGAAGTTGCCGAAGTTCATGGAACGCTGTCCCCCGTGAGCCGGCGCGTCGGGCCGGGCTGCGATTGCGACTGATGCGCCGGTGATGACGCCGATGAGCAGTGTGAGCGTGGTGCGTCGCATGTGATTCCCCGTTTCCGTGGCTTGATTTCAGGTCGCCGCGATGATGTGCAGCGTAGCGGGTGGGGCCGGGGGCACGGCGAGCGAACTCGCCGTGGCGGCCGCATCACATCGCGCGCAGGTCGTCCTCGAACGCCGCGGCGCCCGGGCTTGGCATCCGGTCGCGTCGGCGGATGATCGCGAGCGTCCGCCGGATCGCGCCGTCGCGACAGGTGGCGCCGGCGCGCTGCCCTGGCAGGGCGTGGCGGCTGACGAGGCCGACGCCGATGCCCGCCGCGACCATGTGCTTGATCGACTCGATCGAGCGCAGCTCCATGACGACGCTGAGCGCCACGCCGTGCTCGCTCGCGGCCTTGTCGATCACCGCGCGCACCGCGCTGCCGGCTTCGAAGCCCACCATCGGCTCGCCGGCGAGGTCCTTCCAGCGGAAGGACTTCCGCGCGCCCATCGCGTGGCCCGGCGGCGTGATGAGGCGCAGCTCGTCCTCTACCCACGGGAGCACGAGCAGATCATCGCGCCCCGGCACATCGACGGGCAGCGTGACGAGGCCGAGGTCGAGCTCGCCCGAGAGCACGGCCTCGGCGACAGCGCGGGAGCCCGCCTCGCGCACGAAAAACCGCAGGTTGGGGTGCGCCACGCGGAAGCGGCTGACAACCGGCGGCAGCAGGTAGGTGAGCGCGGTGGCGCCGCCGCCGAGACGGATGGAGCCGCGCTCGAGGCCGACGAGCTCGCGCACCTGCGCAACGGCTTCATCGGCGGCGCGAATTGCCTCCTCGGCCTTGGCGAGAAAAATGCGCCCGGCCTCGGTGAGCGCGACGCCGCGCCCGGTGCGGTGGAGCAGATCGGCGCCCGCCTCCGCTTCGAGCTTCTTGAGCATGGCGCTGAGCGCCGGCTGGCTGACGCCCAGCGCCTCGGCGGCGCGCGTCATGTGCCCCGCCTCGGCGATGGCCTTGAAGTAGCGGAGGGGTGTGAGCTCCACGGCAACGGCGCTCAGCGCGGCTCGAGGATGTGCTCGATCAGGTCCGTCTCCCCCTCGATCGCCTCGAAGCGCGGGTAGCGCAGCCCGCCGTCGTAGCGAATCTCGATCGGGTACACCCTGTCGCCCCATTCGACGAGCAGCGTGACCGCGCCCGTCTCGGGCGAGGCTTCGATGGCGTCGCGGAGGGCGTCGGCGCTGTAAGCCGCGTCGCCGACGGCGAGCACCTGCATGCCGTATGCGATGCGGGCGGCGTCGGCCGGGGAGCCTGCCAGCACGCGCCGGACCTCGCCCTCGCGCGAGACGCCGAGGCCGAGCGTCAGCGCAAAGAGCCCCGCGTGATTCGCGCGACGCTCGTCGCGCTCCTGCTTGTCGGTGGGCTCGGCGGCATGCGCGATGCGCCAGCCGAGCAGCGGGGGAAGGTCGCTGGTGATCGTCGAGCCGGGGGACTCGATGTACTTCGCGATGAGCGCATCCCAGTCGGCGCCGGGGTACACCGCGCCGAGGCTCTCGACGATGTCGGCGCGCGTGTAGGTGACCGGCGAACCCCAGTCGTCGAAGGGCACGCTGTGGAAGGCGATGGCCCAGTCGTCGAGCGACTTCTCACCATCCGTGCCGCGCCGGATGGTGGCGTCGGCGAGCATCCAGAAGAGGGCGCCCTCGCTGTAGTAGTCCTGGCGCCGGATGCGGTCGCTCCAGAGTTCGTAGCGGGCGCGGAGGTGGCGCTGCCCACGCGCGGTGTCCTCGACGCTGCGCCACGAGCGTCCCGTCTGCTGGTCGTACCCGATGAGGCGGCGCAGCAGGCTGTGGCGATAGTCGTCGGCCTTCGAGAGGCCCCCGCGCACGCTGATGACGCTGTCGTAGTAGGACGCGAGGCCCTCGTACACCCAGAGCAGCCCGGCGTCGCCATCGTCGTGGAAGGCGCGCCCGTGCAAGCCCTCCGGGCTGCGCAGCTTGCCGCTCCAGACATGCACATACTCGTGCGGCACCACACCCATCGTGCTCGCGCCGGGCTGGTCGGCGTTCATCCATTCGGACGTCGACATATCGATGAAGGTGCTGGTGTGGTGCTCGACGCCGAAGCCGGGAAAGTCATCGCCGAGCAGGATGAGGAAGTGATACTCGTCGTGCGGGTATGGGCCGAAGACCTTGTGCGCCTGCTCGATGACGCGCGCGATCTCCTGCTGGCGCGACTCGGGCAGTTCGAGGTGCTCGGCGCGCGGCGCGGCGCCGTGGAAGTAGAAGACGCCGTCGCTGCCCTCGACCGGCAGCGTGATCGTTCGGATCTGCCCCGGTGCGCCGAAGATGACGGGTGAATCGACGAACTGTGCGAGGCTGGCGGTCTCGAAGGTGAAGGCGCCGCCGGATTCGGAAACGACCGGCAGGTCGGTGGCGATGCTCCAGCCGTCGGGCAGCACGAGCGTGGCGTCCACCTGAAGATCATCGCGATCGGCCTCGCCCGGATAGAAGGTGACGCTGTTCCAGTTCATCCCGCCGTAGCCGGGGCGGCCGTAGGTGTCGGTGCTGCGGCTGTTCACCCAGGGCTGGTTGGCGATGTAGGTGTACTCGGCGCGGATGCGCGCCGTCTTCTCGGGCACGCGCACGGTGATGCGGAAGGGGTCGCGCGGGTCGCGGTCCCACTCGAGGGCGTCGCCGTCGTCGTCAAACACGAAGAAATCGACGACGTTCCAGATCGGGCCGCTGGGGTTGTGATTGCCGGGCAACCACTCGACGTAGCGGAGGTCGAGGTCACCGGGTTGCGCAGGGACTTCCAGCGTCGCGCGCACGAGGCTGCGGTCGATATCGGTGGCGTCGGCGCGGAGGGTCATCTGCGCGTGGGCGGCGCAGCCGGCGAGGAGGGTGTAGAGCGCGACGGTCGCGGCGCAGGCGGCTCGGGGCATCGACGGTCTCCTGGAGGTCGGCGGTCGGCCTGAGCCTAGCGGGGCGGGCGCGCCGCCGAAAGAACGACGCCCCGGGCGCGGGAGGGATGCGTCCGGGGCGTCGTCATGGAGCTGCATCGCACGGGGAGCGGCCCCGGCGACGCGGCGTGGGTGTCGGCGGCCGATCAGTCGTCGCAGCAATCGCAGTTGCAGGCGCCGCCCTTGGCGCTCATGCCGCCAGCCATGCCGGTGAGGATGCCCTCGATCTTCGCGAGGCGCTCCTCGATGCGGGCGAGCCGGTCGGCGCCGCCGTGGTCACTGAAGAACATCGCGTTCCCGCCGGGCGCCATCGGGGCGCGCGGTGCGCGGGGCGCCTCCGGTGCGCGGAGGCGGAAGACGTTGCCGTAGGCCTTGGCGTCCGGCGGCTCGGGGAAGAAGAGCACATCGCCGCCGTGGCCCTTGCGGAGGAACTCGATCTCGGGGAGTTCGATATCGACGTCGATCTCCTCGAGCGCCTCGGCCGCGCGGGCCATGGCCTCCTCGATTTCCTTCTGCGTCTCGGCGTCGATCTCGATGCGCATCTCGCGCAGCCCGTCGAGGCACTTGGCGAGCTCGCCCTGGTCCTTGAGCTCGCGCATGATCCGATGCTGACGCTCCTTCACCGCGTCCTGCTCGGCGTGCATGCGGTGCTTGAGCTCTTCGACACGCTCGTGCACGGCGCGTTCGCGCTCGCGGAGCACGCGGGCGCGCATGTCGCTGTCCGCCTTCGGCGCCTCGCGCTCGACCCCGACGCGGGCGCGCGCCTGGTCTTCCTCCTCGTTGGCGCCGCGACCCCAGCGCGACGCCTCCTCGAACTCGCGCAGGAACGCCTCGGGAACGGGCGGGGCCTCGACGCCCTCGGCGGGCTTCAGACGCACGGCGAACCGCTCCTTCTCGCCGCCGCGGAGGACGTACACCTTCACCTCGTCGCCGGGCTTCTTCTCGCCGAGCACGGCGCGGATCGTCTCGAGGTCGCCCTGCGGCTTCTCGCCGATGCCCACGATGATGTCGTGGGCCTTGATGCCGGCTTCCGCGGCGCCGCTCTCGGGCGCCACGCCGACGACGAGAATCGACTTCTCGGGGTCGACCTTCAGCTGCCTGGCCGTGGCCGGATCGACTTCCTCGAGCATCACGCCCAGCACCCCGCGCCGGCCCGTGACCACGCCGCGGGGCGCATCGCCGGCGCCCTCGATGAGGCGGTTGAGCTCGATGACGCGCTCGTCGGCCTCGCCGCCGTCGCCGCCGATGCGGAAGTTCACGCCGCCCTCGCCGCTGGGGCGCATGAAGAAGCGGGCCTTCGTCTCGCCGTCGGCGCCCTTGATGCGCCACAGACCGTTCTTCGTCTCGACCTGCTCGGAGGCGACTTCCTTGCCGTTGAGGAAGATCTGCGGCTTGCCGTCCTTGATGATGATCTTGACGACGCTCTCGCCATCGGCGACCTCGTAGGTCGCGACGTTGACGGTCTTCGACTCGGTGTGCGGATGCTCACCGGCGAACGCTGCGCCGGCGACGCACACGAGCGCCGCGGCGCCGGTGAGAAGGGTCCTGCTGAACATGATCGTCACTCCCGTGTGGTGGTGTGCGTTGGTGTGCTGATGGATCGTCTCGTCGGAACCCGGACGCGCACGCGCGTCGGATCCGTCAGGCTTTTCCGCCGGAAGCCGGCTGGGCCAGCGACGGCGTTTCGGGCTGCGGCGCGGCGGGGGCCTTCGGCGCGACGGGCACGAGGTCCTGCAGGCTGTCGCTGTGCGACTCGATCTCCTCTTCGAGGCGTTCGAGCGCCGAGGCGGCCTCGTCGCTTATGCGGCTCGACCAGGCGTCAAGCCACGCGGCGACCGAGCCCAGATCGGCGCCGCCGAGCCCGGCGTCCTCAAGCGCCTTCGTCAGCCGGCGCTCGATGCGTTCGGCGTCGCCGGAGAGCGAGAGCTCGCCGTCCTGCATGTTGAATCCGAAGTTCTCGATGAACGACCGCGTTGCCCGTTCGATCTGGTCGGCCGTGGCGTCGATATCGGCTTCGTCGAGCGCGGCGCGGAGGCGCTTCGCCAGCGGCGCATCGAGCGCCTTGTGGGCCTCGGCGCCGATGATCGCCATCATCTTCTCGACGCGCTGCTCGAGCGCTGCCATCGCGGGCGCCAGTCGCGCGCTGATCATCGATTCGAGCTTCGCCATCTCCTGCGCGTGGCGCTCGGCGAAAGCCTGCATCTCGCGCGCCAGGGCTTCGTGATCGAAGCCGAGCTCAGCGTCGAGCGACTCGAAGTCAAACTCGCCGAAGTCGAGCTCCATGCCGTTGAGCCCCTCAAGGGCGCCGGCGAGGCCCTGCTCTTCGAGCGCACGCTGCGCCTGCGCCATGGCGCGCTGCGCCTGACGCATCGCGCTCTCGGCCTGCCGGCGGGCCGTCTCGTTGTCGGGGCCGATGCCGAAGGCGCGGGCCGGGCCGTCTTCGATCTCCACGCGCGCCGGGGCGTCCGGCGCGCCGCCGTCGCCCGTCGGGCGCTCGCCGAGCGTGACGCGGAGTGATCGCTCCTCGCCGGCGCGGAGGACGCGCAGCGCCAGGCGATCGCCCGGGGCCGCTGCACGAAGCGCCTCGGCGAGCGGGCGCCAGGCGCCCTCGCCGGCGCGCGCGCCGATGACCAGGTCGTACCGCTCGAGCCCTACCTTCGCGGCGGGCGAACCGGGCGCGACCTCGTCGATGACGACGGTCGCCTCGCGCTCGACGCCGAGCTGGGCGGCGAGGGCCGCGGGCGTGTCGCGCACGGTCACGCCCAGCCACGGACGGGCTGGCGCATCGTCGGCGACGAGCGTCGCCAGCGGGGTCGGGCTGTCGGGGGGCGTGCAGACCGGCTGGAGCGCGTTGGCGCCGAGGCCGAGCGACGCGGCCCCGCCGCTGATCAGAAGCAGTCGGGCGATGGACATAGGAACGGGTCCTCCGGAAATGCGTGCGCGCCTCAGTAGAGGCGGGATGTGTTGCTCGGGACCGTCTGCAGACCGACGGGGACGGGCACCGGCACGGGCATGAGGCTGCCCGTCTCGTCTTCCGCCGCGGTGTACATGCCGTCGATCTCCGTGCGCTCGAGGATGCGGCGCAGGTAGAGCACCTCGACGCGCCCGGTCTCGGGGTCGGTCTCGCTGCTGACCATCACCATGGGCAGCTCGCTGACGAAGCGTCCCTCGGCGGTGCCGAGCGCGCGGTAACGATCGAGGGCCTGGTCGGCGTTCGAGACGCCGGTGAAGCCGGCGGTGTCACCCATGTACGCGCCCGTGCCCAGGATGGAGTTCCCGAGCCAGACGACGGCGACCGCCGCGGCGGCGGCCCAGCCGCTCCAGACGCGCAGGCGAAAGCGCATGTGCGCTGCGCCCGCAGCGCGCGACGCGTCGATCTCGACGCCGTCGGCGATGCGCGTGGCCTCCTCCAGCCCCTGCGCGAGCAGCGCGCAGGAGCGCGACTCGGCGGCGAGGCGGTCCCAGAGGGTGGGGTCGATCGCGCCGAGGCGGCGCAGCTCGTCCCACTCCTCGGCGCTCGCGCAGCCGTCGGCGGCTTTGCTGATGAGGATGTCTTCGTGGTCGATGGTCATGAGGATGACCTCCCTCGCGAGATGGGCAGCGCGACGCAATCGCGCTCGAACTCCAGCTCCTCGCGCAGCATTTTGCGAGCACGCGCGAGGCGCGTCTCGATGGTCGTCTCGGGCAGGCCGAGGGTCTCGGCGATCTGTCTCTGGCTGAGCCCGCGCACGGCGCGGAGCAGCAGCGGCTCGCTGTAATCGGGGTGCAGGCGGCGGGCCATGTCGAGGATGCGGCGCGCCTCGCCGTGGTGGTCGGCGTCCGGCGCAGGCTCCGGCGACGGTCCGGGCGCGTCCGCGACGCCCTGCATCCGCATCGAGCGGAAGATCCGGCGCGTCGTCGCCCGCCGGCCCGCGGTCCGGGCGGCGTTCATGCTCACCGAGCGCAGCCACGACCGGAAGCAGGCGGGATCCCGAAGCTCGCCGATGCGCTCGACCACGGTGCAGGCCACCTCCTGGAGCAGGTCCTCGAGTGCCGCCTCGCGAGGCTTGTGCGCAAGCAACACCGCGGCGACCCACCGTCGGTGCGTCCGCCACACACGCTGGAGGGCCTCGGCGTCGCCGCCGATTGCCGCCTCCACCTCCCTGGCGTCGGTGACCTGATCCATCGTTCCCCTGCCCGGACGCGCCGGGCCTCCCCTTCCGTCGCGAAGTCTCGCGATTCTCGTCGCCGGTTATTGGACGTACATGCGCATGCCCCGTCGAAACCGACGCGGGCGCCAGCGCGTATCCTCAGCCCGCCCCCCTCGGCGTCGGAACGCCCACGGACCCCTCTCCCATGGCCACGCAGCGCGATCCCCGAGAGTTCACGATGTCCTTCGGGGACCATCTGGACGAACTGCGCCGGCGCCTGGTCTGGGCCTTCGTCGGCCCCCTGCCCATCTTCATCGTCTGCCTCTTCTTCGGCGGCCCGCTGCTGGAGTTCCTCGTCCAACCGGCGAGTGAGCAGCTGCGCGACGCCGGACTGCCCGCGCGGATGCTGGCCACGAGCCCCACCGAGCCGTTTACGGCATATCTCAAGGTGGCGACGGTGGTTGCGATCATCTTCTCCGCCCCGTGGATCCTGTACCAGGTGTGGCTGTTCATCGCGCCGGGGCTCTACGGCCACGAGCGCCGGTTCGCGTACTTCCTCTTCCCGCTCAGCGGCGTTCTGACGCTGACGGGCGCGGTCTTCCTCTACACCGTGCTGCTGCCGGTCTCGCTGCGCTTTCTGATCCTCTTCGGGAGCATGCTTGTCACGAGCCCGGCGACGACCGCCCCCCTGCCGCCGGATGTGACGCTGGGATCGATCCCCGTCCTCCAGGCGGATCCGATCGACCCGGCGCCGGGCTCGACCTGGATCAACGAATCGCTCAATGAACTCAGGTTCGCGATGTCCGGGCCCGGCGGAGCCGCGGGCGCGACCATCCGGGGTGTTCCCCTCTCCGGCGGCGGCATGATCGCGCAGGAGTACCGGATCGGGGAGTACATCAACCTCGTCTTCACGCTCGGGCTGGTCTTCGCGGTGGCCTTCCAACTGCCGGTGGTGCTGCTCCTGGCCAACTGGCTGGGGCTGGCCGAGCGCAAGTGGCTGGCAAAGCAGCGCCGGTACGCGCTGTTCATCATGGCGATCGTCAGCGCGATCGCGACGCCGGCCGACCCGATGTCGATGCTCTTCCTCATGCTGCCCCTGGCGGCGCTCTTCGAACTGAGCATCCTCCTGATGCGCCTGGTGCCGGCGAGCCGCGTCGCGGGCAAGGGCGCGGAGGCGATGGAGCCGGCCGACGCGGGAGACGAGTGATGGCTCCGCCGTTGCCTGCAAGCGAGGCGACCGAGACCGACCTGGCGATGATGCGCCGCGCGCTCGATCAGGCGCGCCGCGCCGGCGATGCGGGCGAGACGCCCGTGGGCGCGGTCGTCTACGAGACGGCGACCGGACGCATCCTCGCCGAGGCCCACAACACGCGCGAGACCGAGAAGGACCCCTGCGGCCACGCGGAGCTCATCGCCGCACGCGCCGCGGCAAAGGCCCTCGGCGACTGGCGCCTTAACGCCTGCACGCTCGTCGTCACGCTCGAGCCCTGCGCGATGTGCGCGGGGATGATCGTGAACGCGCGATTCGGGCGCGTCATCTACGGCGCCAGCGACCCGAAGGCCGGCGCCGCCGAGTCGCTGTACGCCATCACGCAGGACGAGCGCCTGAACCACCGCGTCCGCCCGATCGCTGGCGTGCTGGCCGAGGAGAGCGCGCAGATGCTGCGGGCGTTCTTTCGGTCGCGCCGGTGAACGCGGTTCGCAACCGAGCCGGCCGCGCGAGCGGTCGGGCCCGTTCCACGCCCGCTGCGCAATGAGCGTTGGAGAAGCGGGAGAAGGGGAAGCCCCCTCCGTCTCGCCTGCGGCGATCCACCTCCCCCGCTGCGTGGGGGAGGAAACAAGTCCTGCATCACTTTCGTGTGCCACGGCGAGCTTGCTCGCCGCGTCTCCTCCCCCGGTTCGCCGGGGGAGGTGTCGCCGCAGGCGACGGAGGGGGCTTCCACTCCTCCTCCATCTCCATGTCTCATAGCGCGGCGGGCG
>JBICHM010000302.1:0-9733 GCA_043101835.1 Phycisphaerales bacterium
CGACGACGCGCACCGGGGCCCGGACGCCCAGGAGCGGGATCTCCACCCGCTCGGCCCGCGCGGGCGCCGGCTCGTGTGACGGCGGGGTGTGCCGGCCCTGTGTGCTCGCCTGCTCCATCAACATCAAGTGTACGCGCAGTCGCCGATCGACCCCGTCCCGGCGCGCGACTAGACCGCGCCCCCGGGAGGGGTTGGAATGCCTCCGCCGCGGGCTATGCGCAGCCCGGGGCGAGCGGTTCCAGGCAATCCGGCCCCGTCGGGCCTCGTCACGGAAGGACGCAGCGTGCCCACGCCCCCCGCCCCACCCTCCCGCGTCGTGCTCAAACTGAGCGGCGAGGCGTTCTGCACCGCCGGCGGATTCGGCGTCGACCCCGCCGAACTCGGCCACATCGCACGAGAGGTCGCCGACGCCGCCGCGACCGGCGTGCAGATGGCGGTAGTGGTCGGCGGCGGGAACATCATCCGCGGCGCGGCGCTGGCGAAGGAAGGCATGATCCAGGCCGCCACGGCCGACTATATGGGCATGCTCGGCACGGTCATCAATGGCCTCGCCCTCAAGGAGGCGCTCGAATCGATCGGCCTCGAGGCTCGATGCATGACGGCGATCGACATTCCCGCCGTCGCCGAGCCCTTCATTCGGGGACGAGCGGCGCGCCACCTCGAGAAGGGGCGCATCGTCATTCTCGCCGCGGGCACCGGGAATCCGTTCTTCACCACCGACACCTGCGCCGCCCTGCGCGCCACCGAGCTCGAGTGCGAGGTCGTGCTGAAGGCCACGAAGGTGGACGGGGTGTACACCGCCGACCCCAAGAAGCACAGCGGGGCGACGCGCTTCAGTGAGCTGACCTTCGCTGAGGCGATCGAAAAGCAGCTGGCGGTGATGGATCTGACGGCCCTGGCGATGTGCCAGGAGCGCCGGCTTCCGGTCGTCGTCTTCGACTACAAGGTCAGCGGGAACATCCGCCGGGTGGTGCAGGGCGAGCGGATCGGGACGATCATCCGGAACGCCGAGGCCGCGGCGGCGCCGCTCTGACCGGGAGTCCGAACGAGCGGCCACCCGCTTCCGTAGTAGACGCTGTCGAAGGCCACGAGGGGACCGGCGGACGAGCGCCGGCACGACCGGGAAGCGGGGTTCGATGGCGCACGAGGACCGGACGGACGCGAACGGCGAGGCTGTGGGGCCGATCCCGCGCCACATCGCGATCATCATGGACGGCAACGGGCGCTGGGCGAAGCAGCGAGGGCTGCCGCGCTGGGAAGGGCACCGCGCGGGGGCCGAGTCGGTCCGCAGGGCGCTTCGCGCCTGCCAGCGCCACGGCGTCGAGGCGCTGACGCTGTTCTCCTTCTCGAGCGAGAACTGGCGGCGCCCGCCCGAGGAAGTCGCGGCGTTGATGCACCTGCTCGTTGAGAGCCTTCGCGCCGAGCGTGACCAGCTGATCGAAAACAACATCCGGCTGCGTCAGATCGGCTGCCTCGACGGGCTGCCCGACGGCGCACGAGCGGAGCTGCAGGCCACCATCGATGCGACCTCGCGATGCACCGGCGCCACCCTGTGCCTCGCGCTCAACTACGGATCGCGCAACGAGATCGCGCGCGCTGTGCGCTCACTGGCGCGCGATGCGGCGTCGGGCGAGCTCGATCCCGAGTCGATCGATGAGGCCATGGTGTCGTCCCGGCTCGACACCGCGGGCCTGCCGGATCCCGACCTGCTCGTGCGGACCGCCGGGGAGATGCGCATCAGCAACTTCCTGCTCTGGCAGATCTCGTACGCCGAGTTTCATGTCACGCCCACGCTCTGGCCGGACTTCGGCGAAGCTGACATTGACGACGCGATCCGGGTGTTCCAGCGTCGCGAGCGCCGGTTCGGCGCGGTGACGCCGGCGCCCGCCGGCGCGCGGCCGGGCGAGCCTGCGCGGTAGTCTGTCGCGCGTGCTGTCCCACCGACTCCTCCTCGGCCCCGTCTTCATCGCGGTGATTGCGCTGCTCGGCTGGCTCGACGGCGCCATCGAAAGCGCACCGGCCCCGGAATGGCTGCGCCCGCTCTTCGCCGGTCGCGACACCGTGCCTCCGGGCGTGGTGGTGTTCCTCTCGCTTCTGGCAATCGGCGTTGTCGGCGCGACCGAACTCGGCGCGATGGCGCGGAAGCGCGGCTCGCGCGTGGGCGCTTTCGGCATGGCGTTGTGCGCGACGCTCGGACTCGTCGGCGTGGTCGTGCCGCCGGAGGCGCTTGCGGATGGGGCGGGCGGATCAACGGTGGCCACCGGCGCCGCGCTGACCCTGGTGGTCGCACTGCTCGCGCACGCGCGGGTGCGGGCGACGGAGGGGGCGATGCAGAGCGTCGGGGCGGCTGCTCTGGCGTTCGCGTGGCTTGGCGTCGCGCCGGCCTTCTACGTGCTCATGCGCCGGGAACACGCAGTCGAGGTGGTCATCGGCGCGGTGCTGCTGGTGAAGGTCTGCGACATCGGGGCGTACTTCACCGGGCTCTCGATCGGCAAGCGGAAACTGATCCCCTGGCTGAGCCCCGGGAAGACCTGGGAGGGCCTTGTCGGCGGCTGCGTGTGGGCCGCCGTCGCCGGGGCGTTGCTGGCCCTCGCCGTCGGCGACCCGTCGCCGGTTTCGCCGGCGCAGGCGGCCCTCGCCGGCGCCCTCCTCGGCCTCGCCGGACAGGGGGCCGACCTCTTCGAAAGCCTTCTGAAGCGCGACGCCGGTGTGAAGGACTCCGGGCGTGTGCCGGGGTTCGGCGGCGTGCTCGACCTCATCGACTCACCCCTGCTCGCGGCTCCGGTGGCGTACTGGACCTTCCACCTGCTCGGGACCTGAGGGCCCCGAACCTGCTCCAGGGCGTGGCACGCCCACCCAATGGGGTGCTACACTCGCCTGAGAGCACCTGCACGGAGACCTGAATGTCGGTTACGGATCAACTGCTTCGACTGCACAAGGTGGATCGGAAGCTCCGGGAGCTTCGCAGCCGGCTCGCAAGCGCCGAGCGGTACCTCAAGGCGCAGGAGCAGCAACTCACCGACCTCCAGAAACGACGCGAGGCGGTCAACGCGCAGGTCCGCCAACTCCAGGCCTCGGTGCACAACGACGAGAGCGAGATGGGGTCGATCGACGACCGCATCGCCAAGCTCCGCGATCAGCTGAACTCCGCGAAGACCTCGAAGGAGTACTCGGCGTTTCTCTCCGAGATCAACACCTTCAAGGCCGACAAGGGCCAGGTTGAGGAACGCGCGCTCGAAGCGATGACGCGCCTCGACGAACTCAAGGCCACGCTCACCGAGATCGACAACGAGGTGACGGAGCGCACGAGCATCCGCGATGTCGCGAAGAACGACCTCAAGAAGCGTGAGGCCGACGCCAAGGACCAGCTCGAAGCCCTGATTGCCGATCGGGAGCAGGCCGCCAACGAGGTTCCTTCCGATGCGCTGGCGGTCTTCGATTCGATCGCCGCCCGCATCGAGCCCCACGAGGACGTGATGGCCCCCATCGAGGAGCACAGCCGGCGCTCGATGGAATACGCCTGCGGCGGGTGCCAGACGATGCTCCCCGTCGAGCTCGTCAGCCGCCTGCTCGGCAAGGGCGACCTCACCCGCTGCGTTTCCTGCGGCAGCATCCTCTACATGGAGGAAACGCTGCGGGAGAGCATGATGGCGGCGAAGAAGTAGCCGGCCTCCACCAGAGCCGGCGCCCCGCGCAGCAGCCCGTCTTCAGTGTGCCCCCGCGTCGTCCGTGCGCGCCGAGACCATCACATACCCGACATAGCGCATCCCGCCCGGCGCCTGCGCCGGCACTGGGAGGGGTCGCACCGTCGTGACGACAACCTCGGCGTCGGGTGTCTCCTGCTCGAGCAGCGTGCGCAACTCGGCGAGGCCGGCGTCGACGGCCGCCCGGCGCGCATCACGCACAGACGCGCCGAGCGCTTCGGCGCAGATCGTCAGGCGCGCCTCGGCCCACTGGGGCTCGCGCAGCCACCACTCGGGCCGGCCGTCCGCGACGCGTCGCTCGGGCGTCGGTAGGGCGCGCGCCTGGGTCGGCTGCGCATCCGACGCGACGGGCTGCCGGGTCGTCGGCGCCACCGGCCCGGCTCGCTCGGCGTCGGGCGCCGGGTCAACCGTCGGGGAATCGGTCTGCGTTGCCTGCTGGCGTGCGGGCGCCGGCGCACGGTCGGTCGCCAGCGGCGCAGGGTCGGTCGCCGGCTTCGCGCCGCAGGCGCCGAGGCAGAGGGCGATCGCGAGCGCGGATGTGCCTCTCATTGCTTCTCTCCGTCGCCGAAGAGCTTGCCCTGGTCGCGCACATCGCGGACGCGGTCGGCAAGGTCGCGGAGTTCGTCCATGATCTCTCCGACATTCTCGAAGCGGTAGTACTCGCTGGCGAACCGCACATAGGCGATCTCGTCGATGTCGCGCAGTTTCTGGGCGACCTTCTCGCCGATGACGCGCGACTCGACCTCGCGATCGTACTCCCGGTGCAGCTCCTCCTCGACCTCCTCGACGACCTTGCGCCGGACGGCCTCGCCGATGGGGCGCTTGCCGCAGGCGGCCTGCACGCCGCGGAGCACATTGTCGGCGCTGAAGGTCGCGCGGCTGCCGTCGCGCTTGATCACCGTCAGCCGGTTGAGCTCCTCCACCCGCTCGTAGGTGGTGTAGCGCCGGTTGCAGGCGTTGCACTGGCGCCGGCGCCGGATGGCCGAGCCGCCTTCGCTCGCGCGCGAGTCGATGACCCGGTCGTCGTCGGCTGCGCAGAAGGGGCAGATCATCCGGCCTCCTCCGCCCGGCGGCGCCCGGGGACTCCGGGCGGGGCGGGCTGGGGCGAGCGAGCGGCCGCCGCGCCCCACATCTCGGGGCCGCACGGCGGCTGTCCGCAGCATGGTGATTGTGCCCGCGCCCGGCGTCAAACGGCGCCGGGGCGTTGCGACCGCTCCGCGGGCGATCTACCCTCCGGCCCGGCGACGACAGGAGACGCCATGCCACGCATCACGCTGCCCGACGGATCGGTCAGGGAATACGACCGGCCGGTCACCCCGCGCGAGGTGGCCGCCGACATCGGACCGGGGCTCGCCAAGGCGGCCCTCGGCGCCCGGATCGACGGCGAACTCGCCGACCTTTCCACCCCCATCGCTGCCGATGCGCGCCTGGCCATCGTCACGCCCACCACGCGCGACAAGCAGCCCGACCCCGACGCGCTCTTCCTCCTGCGCCACTCCACCGCCCATGTGATGGCAGAGGCGATCGAGCGCCTCTTTCCGGGCGTGCAGTTCGCCTACGGCCCGCCCGTCGAGCAGGGGTTCTACTACGACTTCCGCCTGCCCGAGGGCAAGAGCCTCTCCAGCGAGGACTTCGCCCGCATCGAGGCGGAGATGGCGAAGATCGTCAAGGAGGACCGCCCCTTCACCCGCCTCGAGAAGGCGGCCGATGAAGGCATGCAGCGCCTCAAGGCCGAAGGCAACAAGTACAAGATCGACAACGCCGAGCGCGCCCT
Organism: Phycisphaerales bacterium; assembly: GCA_043101835.1. Lineage (GTDB taxonomy): Bacteria > Planctomycetota > Phycisphaerae > Phycisphaerales > UBA1924 > JBICHM01. The sequence continues at coordinate 5,479 of JBICHM010000302.1, forward strand.
CGCCGGCGGGTCCGACCAGCTCAGCTGGTACGCCACCGGCGAGCCCGGGAAGAACTGGGAGGACCTCTGCCGCGGGCCGCATGTGCCCTCGACCGGGCGCATCGGCGCCTTCAAGGTCACCAGCGTCGCCAGCGCCTACTGGAAGGGCGACGCGGACCTCGACAGCCTCACGCGCGTCTACGGCGTCGCCTTCCCCACCCAGAAAGACCTCGACGAGCACCTCACCCGCCTTGACGAGGCGAAGAAGCGCGACCACCGCGTGCTCGGCAAGCAGCACAACCTCTTCGTCATCGACGAGATGGTCGGGCAGGGGCTGATCCTCTGGACGCCCAAGGGCGCTGTCATCCGCTCGGAACTCCAGAAGTTCATCGGCGAGGAGCTCACCCGCCAGGGGTACGACACGGTCTACACGCCCAACATCTGCCGGCTCGACCTCTTCCGCACGAGCGGCCACTTCCCCTACTACCAGGACTCGCAGTACCCCCCCATCGTCGAGCGCGAGGCGATCGATGCGCTCGCCGATGAGGGCTGCTCCTGCGCCGAGCTCTCCAACCGCCTGCGCGACGGGCAGATCGACGGCTACCTGCTCAAGCCGATGAACTGCCCGATGCACATCCGCATCTACGACAGCCAGCCGCGCTCGTACCGCGACCTGCCCATCCGCCTCGCGGAGTTCGGCACGGTGTACCGGTGGGAGCAGTCGGGCGAGCTGAACGGCATGACGCGCGTCCGCGGCTTCACCCAGGACGACGCCCACCTCTTCTGCACCGAGGACCAGGTCGATGACGAGGTCCGCGGGTGCCTGTCGATCGTCAAGCTCATCTTCGCGACGCTGGGAATGACCGACTACCGCGTGCGCGTGGGCCTGCGCGACCCGGATTCGAGCAAGTATGTCGGCGAGGCCTCGGCGTGGGACAAGGCCGAGGCCGCCTGCCGCAACGCCGCGGCGAGCCTGGGCGTGCCCTACAGCGAGGAGCCCGGCGAAGCCGCGTTCTACGGGCCGAAGATCGACTTCGTCGTGAAGGATGTGATCGGCCGCGAGTGGCAGCTGGGCACGGTGCAGGTCGATTACAACCTGCCGAAGCGCTTCGACCTCTCGTACATCGGCGCCGACAACGCGCCGCACCGGCCGGTGATGATCCACCGCGCGCCCTTCGGCTCGATGGAGCGGTTCGTGGGGGTGCTGATCGAGCACTTCGCCGCGGCCTTCCCGACCTGGCTCAGCCCCGAACAGGCGCGGGTGCTGCCGATCAGCGAGAAGAGCGCAGACTACGCGCACAAGGTGCTCAGCGCCCTCAAGAGCGCCGGCGTGCGCGCGACGCTCGATGACAGCAACGAGCGCGTGCAGGCGAAGATCCGCACCGGCGCCGAGGAGAAGATCCCCTACCTGCTCGTCGTCGGCCCGCGCGACGCGGAGCAGAACCAGGTCTCCGTCCGCGCCCGCGGCATCCAGAAGGACCTCGGCTCGATGAGCCTCGACGAGTTCGTCAGCGCGATCGAGGACGAGATCCGGTCACGCGGGGCGACGACAGTGGTGGAGCGGTTCTGAACAGAACCGCGGTCGAAAGACCGCGGCCCGTTGGGGGTCCGCCTCGCGACGGGGCCGCGGTCTCTCGACCGCGGTTCGGTTTTCCTCACTCCGCGTCCCGGATCACCAGGACCTCATGCTCGCCCTCAGTCTCTGCGAGCTCAAGGCCGTACTGCTCGAGCGCTTTGCCCACGCCCTCGGCGCCGGCGCCGAACTCCCACTGCAGGGCGATCGCGTACGCGCCGTCGAGGTCGGTCTCGTCCACCACCGGTGTGCGCACGGCGTAGCGGAGGCCGGTGACCAGGTTCTCCATCGTGCCGTTCGTGAGTTCGAGGGTGGTGCCCATGTAGCGCATGCCGCCCTCGCCGGCGCCGGTGGGCGGGGCTTCGGCGCCGGGGATGCGCCGCAGCGCGAGCATCGGCATCCGCTTCGTAGTGCGTTCGGTCTCGACGCCGTACATCGCGCAGAGACGCTCGAGCAGCAGCGCACGGGAGGTCTCGAGCTTGCCGTCGGCCGGCACGATGTCGATGCGGATGTACTCGTCCTCGGGCAGTTCGGTCTCGAAGATGAGGTCGTCGGCCATGCCGCCGATGGCGGTGCTGAAGGCGACGGGGAGGCTGGCGCCGCCGGCGCGGATGACGCCGGTCTTCGGGCTGCGGTGCATCTGCCCGCTGACGATGCTGGTGCGCTCCACGATCGTGCGCGGCGTCGTCGAGTCCTGCTCCTGCCCGACGCCGTTGTGGTTCCAGCTCATCCGCTGCGGGTCGGGGTGCGTGTCCTGGAGAACGATCGACTCGCCGGCGAGCACGGCGCGGATTGCTTCGGGCGTGACGAGGTTCGGGTGCGTGAGCGCAGCGATGCGCCCTTCGCGATCGATGATCGCCACGCGCGGGATGCCGTTGACCCAGAAGTTCTCGAAGGTGGAGCCGTCGGCGTCCCAGGCGAGCGCGCCGTTGAGGCCGTGCTCGGTCGCGAGCTTCTCGGCCTGGGCTTCGGTCTCGTTGCTGATCGTCAGGAAGACGACGGGCTCGCCGGCGAAGGCCTCGACGAGCTCGTTCATGTGCGGGATCGCCGCGATGCACGGGGCGCACCAGGTGGCGCTGAACTCGAGCACCGTCACCCTGCCGGCGAGGTCCTCCCAGGAGAGGTCCTTCGCGTCGGGCAGGTCGGGGTCGCCGTAGTAGCGATCGATCGACAGCGCCGGCGCCGGGTCGCCGACGCGCGGCGGCGTCGCAGTGTCGTCGTCGACGGCCGAGCCGCCCTTCGGCGGTGCATCGGGCGCGATGCGCACGCCCGGGGCCGCGCCGGCGCCGCTGCCGGCGATCAGGGCCATCACCTGCTCGCGCTGCTCCGGGGTGAGGCTCGCCAGGTCGAGCTTCTCGCCCGGCCCGAGCCCGGTGATCTCCCGGATCTTCTCGAGGACCTCCGGCGACAGCGAGACGGACTGCCGGACGGCCGGCGTTTCGCCCTCCGGCGGCTCGGCGATCGCGAGCGGCGATGCGGCGATGGTCATCGAGAGCACAATGCACGGCAGTCGAAGCATGAGTGGTCCCCCAGAATGGCGATGCACGGCAGGCGCACGCTGACGACGCCCCTCCGCTCCGGACGCGCAATCCGGCGAGTTCCGGCGGCAATGCGCCGACTGCGTCCTTGCCAGCCCTCGCGGCGGCCGGCCACCGCCGCCTTGCCGGGGCTTTCCGCTTGCTCCCGGCCTTCGGGCGGGGTAGCGTCTCGGGAGTGGTTCGGCCGCCGCAGGTCCGCCCGTGACGGCGGCGGGGGTCGAATCAAGACGGGGTTCTGCCGCGTGATGACTGACAGCATTTCGGTCCGCGACGCAGACCGAGCGTGATGCTCGGTCCGAGACGCACAACGCAGCAGCCACCTCGGCTTCCCGAACGACCCGGAGACGGCGCCGGGCGCACCCGCGCCTGAGCCCATCGACCACCGCCTTCGCGACGCGTTCGCGCGGGCCCCTGCAAGGAGACCCTGCCCATCGCCAGGAGACGCTACTTCCGAGACGCCGGCCCTGTTCGGCGCACGCGGATCAACGAGATGATCCGTCTTTCGCCCATCCGCCTGATCGACCAGAACAACGAGCAGGTGGGGGTGGTGGAGACCGCCGAGGCGCAACGCATGGCGCGGGAGGCGGGCCTTGATCTCGTGGAGATCCAGGCCGACGCGCGCCCGCCCGTCTGCAAGATCATGGACTACGGGAAGTACAAGTACGACCTGTCCAAGAAGGAGCAGAAGAGCCGCGCCGCCTCCAAGGGCTCGGAAATGAAGGAAGTCCGTCTCGGGCGGTCGATGAAGATCGACCCCCATGATGTGCAGATCCGCGTCGATCAGGCGCGCAAGTTCCTCGTCGACGGCCACAAGGTGATGATCGTGCAGCGCTATCGTGGGCGCGAGATGATGCACAAGCGCCTGGGCGAGGAGCGTCTGCGCGAGATCGTGGACATGCTCAGCGATGTGTCCAAGGTCGAGGTGCCCCCGCGCACGAGCGGGCGTCAGGTGACGCTCATCCTCGCGCCGGATCGGGTGAAGATCGAGGCGATCAAGCGCAAGCAGGCGCGCGAGGCCGATCAGGCCAAGAAGGCAGCGGAAGCCGCGGCCCCGAAGCCCGACGAAGCCCCCGACGACGCGCCCGTTGAGGCCCCCGAGGCCGAGTCCCCCGCCGAGGCGGAGGCCTCCGCCTCGGAGAAGTCCTGAGTCTGACACTTGCCCCGG
>JBICHM010000303.1:0-5172 GCA_043101835.1 Phycisphaerales bacterium
CCCGCGACGCCCTCAATGCCGATCGTGCCGACAAGCTGACGCTTGGCCTCTGCGACATACGCGTTGCCGGGGCCGACGACGATCTCGGCGCGCGGAGCGGGATTGACGCCGAGGGCGCACGCGGCGACGGCCTGGGCGCCACCGGCGACCAGCGCGCCGTCGGCGCCGGCGCTGACGGCGGCCGCCGCCATCAAGGGGGACAGCGCGGGCGTCACCATGAAGGCCGTCTCGACGCCGGCGACACGCGCGGGGACGAGGCCCATGATGGCGCTCGACGGCAATGGGTGGCGTCCTGCCGGCGCGTAGCACGCGGCCGCGCGCTCGGGGACGAGGCGCACGCTCGTGCGCGTGCCGGCCTGATCGATCGGGTCGATCGGGCGGGGGACCTGCGCCTCGGCGACAGCCCGGACGCGCGCGACGGTTCGGTCGAGCAGCGCGTGGACCTCGTCGGACGTCTCGCTCGCGAGGCGCTCGAGGCCGGCGCGATCAACCCAGCAAGGCTCGGGATCGCCGATCTCGCTCGCAACGGCGCGGAAGGCGTCGGCGCCGCCATCGCGAATGCGACGGATGATTGCGCTGACGCGCTCCGCGAGGGCGGGATCGGCGACAACCGCGTCCCGGCGCACGAGCGCTTCTTCGAGCGTGATCTCAGGCAGGATCGCCATCAACGCCTCCTCGCGCCGAGCGCCGCTTCGACATCGCGGAGCGACAGGCCCTCGGCGAGCAGCAGCGTGGTCAGGTGGTAGAGGACATCCGCGGCTTCGCCGACGAGGTTGTCGCGCTCACCCGCCTGCGAGGCGTCGGCGACCTCATAGGCCTCCTCGACAATCTTGCGCCGAAGCGTGCGCGGGTCCTTCGCGAGGCGCGCGGTGTAGCCGTCACCGGTCATGCGGTCGCGCAGGTTGGATTCGAGGGCGCCGAGGTCAAAGTCGCGCTCGCCGAAGCATGTGGCGCTGCCGGTGTGGCACGCGGGGCCTGTCTGCTCGACGACGAAGCGGAGGGCGTCGGCGTCGCAATCAACCTCGGCGCGGAGGAGTCGCTGGGTGTGGCCGCTGGTGGCGCCCTTGCGCCAGACCTCTCCCCTGCTGCGGCTCTGGTAGCAGCCGATGCGCTCGGTGAGCGCGACACGGAGGGACTCCGGGCTGCTCCAGGCGACCATGAGCGCGCGCCCGCGCTCGTCGGCGACGAAGGTGGGCACAAGGCCGTCGGCGCCCTTGTCCCAGTCGACGCAGGCGAGGAAGGCGTCGGCGGGCTCGAGCGCCCCGGTGTAGACGGCCATGCCGACCTGGGCATTGAGGCCCGCGCGGTGGAGGTCAACGACATCCTCGACGGATCGCACGCCGCCGGCGGCGGTGACGGGAAGTCCGGTCACCGTGCGCACTTCGGCGGCGACCGTGGCGTCCGGCCCGGTCATGCGTCCTTCGACGCCCACATTGGTGACAAGGAAGCCGCCGACGAAGTCGGCGAGGCGCTTGGCGCGATCGACGGCGCGCTCGCCGGTGTCGCTGGTCCAGCCCTTGTCCATGACGACGCCGTCGGTGTGGTCGAGGCAGGCGATCCAGACCTCGCGCGGCAGGCAGCCAAGCAGTTCGGGCGTCGCGGCGGTGCCGACCATGAGGCGCTGCGCGCCGGCGCGGAGGAGTTCGCGGGCGCGGGATTCGTCGCGCACGCCGCCGCCGACGCGGCAGCGGTACCGCGCGCAGAGCTCGCGCACGAGCGGCAGGTTGTCGCCCGTGCCCATCGCGGCGTCGAGATCGACGACGGCGAGTTCGCCGAAGACACTCAGGCGATCGGCCCACGCGAAGACATCATCGAAGGCGAGCGCGCGATCCTTTCCACCGACGAGTTGAACGGCCTTGCCGCCTTGCAGATCTACGCAGGGGACAAGCATGCGCGCACCTCCTCGCCCGCACTCGCGAGCGTTCGCTTGATCTCGCCGATCGTGGCCTCGCCCCGGTGCAGCGCGCCGGCGAGGAGCACGGCGTCGGCCCCGGCGGCGATCGCTTCGGGCGCATGCGCCGGCGCACCGAAGCCTCCGGAGGCGATGACGGGGAGTTCGACCGCTGCGCAGACGGCCTCGAGCAGCGGCGCGTCGAAGCCGAGGCTGGTTCCATCGCGGTTCATGCTGGTCAGGAGAATCTCGCCGGCGGCGCGCCGCTGTCCCTCGCGCGCCCATTCGACGGCCTCGCGTTCCGTCGGCGTCCGCCCGCCGCGCGTGCAGACGACGAAGCGATCGCCCTCGCGCTTCGCATCGATCGCGAGCACGCAGGCCTGGGCGCCCCAGCGGTCGGCGATGGCGGTCAGCAGGGCGGGGTCGCGCACGGCGGCGGAGTTGACGGCGACCTTGTCGGCGCCGGCGTCGAAGAGAGCCGCGGCGTCGGCGACGGCGCGCACGCCCCCGCCAACGGTCAAGGGGATCGAGAGCGCATCGGCCACTTCACGCACCATCGCGAGACGCGTGGGGCCGTCGTCGGGGGTGGCGGAGATGTCGAGAACGACGATCTCGTCGGCGCCCTGGGCTTCGTAGCGAGCCGCGGCCTCGGCGGGGTCGCCGTGGTCGACGAGGTCGACGAAGCGCGTGCCCTTCACGAGGCGACCGCGCCTGACATCGAGGCAGGGGATCACGCGGCGCGTCATCGGGCCGGCGCCCGACAATGCATCGGCGCCTGTGATGGCTGGCTCGCCTTCAAGCCAGCGGCGCAGGAAGGCGCACCCGAAGGCGCCGCTCTTCTCCGGGTGGAACTGGGCGGCGAGAAGGCGGCCGCGCTCGAAGGCGGCGCCGAATGGAGCGCCGGCGATGTGGGACGCGACGAGCCATCGCCCGGGCACTGCCCTCGCGTCCTGCGCAAGGAATCCAAAGGCATGCACGAAGTAGGCGGAGGCGTCGTGATCGGCAGCGCCCGCAAGCGGCGTCCAGCCGAAGGCAACGGACCGCCGGGCCGGGACGCGCTCGCAGCGGGCCGGAAGCACGGCGAGGCCAGGGACATCCGGATCCTCTGCGCTGCCGACGCCGAGCGCCTGCATGCCGACGCAGACGCAGAGCGTCGGACGATCGGCATTGATGCGCGCGCGGATTGCGTCGTCGAGGCCGTGCTCGGCCATGGCGCGCATGTACGCGCCGAACCGCCCGACGCCGGGCACGACCAGAAGTTCGGCGCTGCGCGCGACGGCGGGATCGAGCGTGGTCGCCACGCGACAGCCGAGGCGCTCGAAGGCGCGCTGGAGGCTGCCGGTGTTGCCGAGCGGCAGGATAGTGACGCAGCGCTCGCTCACAGGGCGCCCTTGGTGCTGATGGGTTGGCTCGACTCGACAGGCATGAGGGCCGCGCGGAGCGCCCGCCCAAAGCCCTTGAAGCACGCCTCGATGGCGTGGTGGTCGTTGTCGGCGCGGACGAGGTCGATGTGCAGGGCCATGCGGCTCTCGCGCACGAGGCCGAGCCAGAACTCGCGGAGGCAGGCGGTGTCAAGATCACCGGTCCAGCGGTCGCGCAGGCGGATGCGTTCGACGAGCGTGCCGCGCCCGCAGCAGTCGAGGGCGACATCGGCGAGGGCCTCGTCCATGGGCATGCGGCACCAGCCGGCGCGCTCGATGCCGGCGCCGCCGGCGACGAGGTCGCGGATCGCCTGCCCGAGCACGATGCCGAGGTCTTCGACGAGGTGGTGCTGATCGACTTCGGTGTCGCCGGTGGCGCGGACGCGCAGGCCGAGTCGCCCGTGCGCCGCGAATGCGTCGAGCATGTGGCCGAGAAACTTCACCGGGATGTCAATGTCGCGCGCAAGGTCGTCGGTCGAGAGCGACAGGGCGATATCGGTCTCATTCGTGGTGCGCGTGATCTCAGCGGTCGGGCGGCTCATGGCAGGTCTCCGAGCGGGTCGAGGGAGTCGGCGAGGGCGGGGTCGGCGGCGAGCGGGCCGGTCCCGATGAAGCGGGCGCCGGCGGCTTCGGCGGCGGCGCGGTCGGCGGGGCCGTCGCCGACATAGCGGGCGAGGTCGGGATCGACGGCGTCGCCGCGGCGCCTGAGCGCCTCGGCGATGGGCCACGGGCTGGGCTTGCGCTGGTCGGGCGCGCCGTCGTCGGCGCCGATGGCGACGGAATAGAGATCGCGCCATCCGAATCGGTCGAGCGCCCACTCGAGATCGAGGCGCGGCCGGCCGCTGACGATGCCGAGGGTGTATCGGCGCGCAAGTCGCGTGAGACGCTCGGTGGCAATGCGCAGGGTCTCGGTCTCGCGGAGGCCGGGCTCGCCCGCGTCGCCCCGGTAGCAGGCGTCGAAGACGGCGACGACCCGATCGAGTTCGATGTCAACGCCCATGCGCCGCAGAACCTCACGCGTCGCGTCGTAGTCGTCGTTGAAGCGGGTGTCGGCCTTGACCGCGTCGATGACGACGTCGTCGGGGGCGCGACCGGCGAGGGTCTCGACGCTTCGCCGGATGCAGGCGATGTAGGACCGCTCGACATCGATGAGCGTGCCGTCGACATCGAAGAGCAGCGGGCGCCGGCGCATGACTTCGGCGAGGATGTCGAGCGCGCGGCGGGTCTGCGCCGCGTCGCCAACGGTGATGCGGACGGAGCCGGGAAAGTCGGGGCAGGCGGAGAAGTCGCGGAGGCGCAGCCCGCGGGCGCGGCACTCGGCGCAGATCCAGCGGGCGTCGTCGCCGAGCATCGCAAGGACGAAATTGGTCGGGCCGGCGATGGTGCGGATGCCGAGATCTGCGAGGCCGCCGAGAAGGATCGAGCGGCTTCGCGCAACTGAATCGACGCACTGCGCGCGCCCTTCGCCGTCGGCGATGGCGGCGAGACCGAGTTGGATGGCCGCGGCGTTGACGGTGTAGGGCTGGCGCCCGACCGTCGCGCGGGCGAGGATCGCGGGGTCGCCGATGAGGGCGCCGATGCGCAAGCCGGCGAGGCCGGGGCACTTGCTGAGGCTGCGGATGATGGCGAGGTTGGCGTCGCGCGCGACGAGGGCGGCGTCATCCCGGGCGCCAGAAAAATCGGCGTAGGCGCGATCGAGGATGATGAGCGCTTCGGACGCCTGGGCGCGGACGCGCTCGATGAGCCCGTCGGGCAGCGTCGTGCCGGTGGGGTTGTTGGGGTCGATGAGGATGACGGCGTCGGGGCGCTCGCGCCCGAGCGCGTCGAGCATCCGGTCTGTTGGGTAGGCGCCGTCGGACT
>JBICHM010000304.1:0-2594 GCA_043101835.1 Phycisphaerales bacterium
GGCATCAGCACGCGGTTGCTCACGAAGCCGGGGCGGTCGTTGGCGACCAGCGGCGTCTTGCCCATTCGCTCGGCGAGCGCCACTGTGCGCTCTGCGACCGCGTCGGTCGTCTGCAGGCCCTTGATGACCTCGACGAGCTGCATCACCGGCACCGGGTTGAAGAAGTGCATGCCGATGACGCGGTGCGCGGCGTCGCCGGCGGCCGCCGCGATCGTCGTGATGCTGATCGAACTGGTGTTCGTCGCCAGCACGACATCCTCCGACGGGAACATGGCCGCGAGCTTGCCGAAGAGGTCGGCCTTGACCTTTTCGTCCTCGATGACGGCCTCGACGACCCAGTCGGCGCCCTTCAGGCCGTCGAGATTCTCGGTGTAGGTGATGCGCTTCGTCGCCGCGTCGGCGTCGGCCTGGGTCACCTTGCCCTTCTCGACGGCGCGGGCGAAGAGCTTGGCGCGGAGCGCCTTGCACTTGTCGATGGCGCCGGGGAAGGAGTCGAAGACGACGGCGTCGACGCCAGCCTGGGCCGCGACCTGCGCGATGCCGCCGCCCATCTGGCCGGCGCCGAGGACGGCGAGCTTCTTGACTTCGGGGGTGGAGGGCATGGCGGTGAGCCTCGTGTGGTCCGGGGTGAAACTCGTGTGCAAAGCGAGAGACGAAGAGATCAAGAGACGGAGAGACGAAGTGTCGCGGGCCGGATATCGGCGGGCGGCGCGAACGCCTCCCCACTTCGTCTCTTCGTCTCTGCGTCTCTCCGTCTCCGCGGCCGATCACGCCGACCGCGAGTGGTCTACGGGCCGGACACGATACCGCATCCCCCTCCCCGAATCACCACGGCAGCATGTTGCCCCGGTACTCGTAGAACATGCCGGTCTGGGCGATGTCGAGGCCGCCGATGATGCCGACCATGCCCTCGACGGACTCGGCCGGGCTGACCGGGGCCTCGTCGCCGCCCATGCGCGTCTGCACATGGCCGGGGTGGAGCACGCAGCAGGTGACGCCCTGGGGCTTGAGCTCCTTGCTCATCCCGAGCATCAGCATGTTGAGCGCGGCCTTGCTGGCGCAGTAGCCGTAAGACCGCCAGTCCTCGCAGCGGGCGAGGCTGCCCATCGCGCTCGAGACGCTGACGATCACCTTGCGGTCGCTCTGCTTGATGTTCGGCAGCATCGCCTTGATGACGCGCAGCGGGCCGACGGCGTTGACATCGAACTCCGACACCATGCCCTCGCAATCGACCTCGGGGAGGTCGGCCTTGCGCGGGCCGGTGGCGCCGTTGTTGATCAGCACATCGACCGGGGTTCCTTCGAGGCTGTCCTTCAGGCGCGCGACACTCTCGGCGTCGGTGTGGTCGAGCTCCAGCACCTTCGCGGCGACCTTCTTCAGGTCGTCGGCGTCGGCCATCGAGCGCGTCGTGCCGATGACCGTGTGGCCCTGCGCGGACAACTGCTTGGCGAACTCGAGGCCGATGCCCCGATTCGCTCCCGTCACGAGATAGGTTTCAGGCATGACGCACTGTAGCGCGTCGTTGGCGCAAGGAAAGCGGCGCACTCTCCATGCGAGCGTGGGACAAGGCGCCGCAGTCGATGCGTGGGACTCTCGCGCGGCTTACCGCTCGACGACCATCGCCACCGCGTTGCCGCCACCCAGGCACAGCCCTGCGAGCCCGCGCTTCGCGCCCGTGCGATGCATCTGGTGAATGAGCGTGACGAGCACGCGGGCGCCGCTGGCGCCGATGGGGTGGCCGAGGGCAACGCCGCCGCCGCAGATGTTCAGCTTGCTCTCGGGGATGCCGAGTTCCTTTACGTTGCTCAGCACCTGCGCCGCGAACGCCTCATTGATCTCAAAGAGGTCGATGTCGCCGATCTCGAGGTTGGCCTTCTTGAGGACGCCCCGCACGCCGCCGATGGGCGCGGCGAAGATGTCCTTCGGATCGACGCCGTGGGTGTGGTAGGCGACGATCTTCGCGAGGGGCTTGAGGCCGAGCTCCTCGGCCTTGGTGCTGCTGCACACCGCGACGGCCGCGGCGCCGTCGGAGATCTGGCTGGCGTTGCCGGCGGTCACCGTGCCGTCCTTCGTGAAGACGGCGCGGAGCTTCGCGAGCCCGTCGGGCGTGGAATCGGCGCGGATGCCTTCATCAGCGGCGCAACCGCCCTCCATGCCGGGGTTCTTGCGGTTGCCGAGCTGTTCGCCGGTGAGGCCGACGATTTCATTCTTGAAGTAGCCCTTCGCGGTCGCTTCGGCAGCGCGCTGGTGGCTCTGCGCGCTGAAGCGGTCCTGCTCTTCGCGGCTGATGTCGAACTTCTGCGCGATGTGGTCGGCCGCGTTGCCCATCGCCCAGCACTCGAAGGCGCAGCGCAGGCCGTCGTACTGCATGTGGTCTTCGAAGGTGACGGGGCCGAACTTCGCGCCGGCGCGCATGTTCGCGAAGTGCGGTGCGGCGGTCATGTTCTCCATGCCGCCGGCGATCACGCAGCGGTTGTCGCCGGCCTTGATGCTCTGCGCCGCGAGCATCACGGCCTGCAGGCCGGAGCCGCAGACCTTGTTGACGGTCTGCGCGCTGAGCGTCGAGGGCAGGCCCGCCTTGAGGCCGGCCTGAC
>JBICHM010000305.1:0-26432 GCA_043101835.1 Phycisphaerales bacterium
CGCCGCGGCGCCTTCCCCCGCGCAGTGGGGGAGGAGTCCGCGCGAGCGGAGAGCGGGGGATTCCCCAACCCTTACCCTCGACCCGTGTTCGTTGCGCCACATTCGGGGCATCGCGGATCGGCAGCGCCGCGGAGGTCGTAGCCGCAGCGCGAGCAGCGTCCGGGCTGGGCGCGGAGTTCGGGTGATTCGGTCCGTACGATGACGGCGACGACCCAGATGTTCCACAGCGCGATCGCGCCGACAAAGCCGATCCACGGGGGCGCAACGAGCCATGCGCGCATCGCCAGCGCGCCGGCGGCGAGGGGGACGGCGAAGGTCGCCACGCCGATGTGCACACCGGCGGCGCGCGAGCGATACACGCCTGCCGCGGCGGCGCCAATGGCGATCGACACGAGCGCCCACCACGCAACAAGGGCGCCGAGCTCCAGCGCCTCGCTGCTCGTCTCTTCCATCACCCAGACGAACGGCATCGACACCCCGCCCATCCAGATGGGGCCGAAGATCCAGGCGAGGAAGACGATCATCCCCGGTCCCGAGCGCGTGCCGCGTGCGACGTGCCAGGGCCGGAACGGACGCGGGCCGCCGTCCCAGAGGTAGTACAGCGCGATGCACACGGCGGGAATCGCGCCGAAGGTCACGGCGATCAGGAGCAGGAGCGCGACGCCGATCACCGACGCATTATGCGCGGTGCGGTTGCGCACCGTGTGCGGTTGGCGCTGCACAGCGCGTGATCACTGTCCTTCGCGGCTTCGTGCCTCCGTGCGCTCGTGCCTTTCGTTCCGCTTCGCGCCGCATTCGGGGCAGCGGGGGAGGGTGACGCCGGCGAGGTCGTAGCCGCAGTCGAGGCAGGCGCGTCCGCCGAGGGCGCGCTTGCGCTTCGCGCGGACGCGCCACGCGGGCAGCAGCGGCGTTCCGAGGGCGCCGACGTGCCAGGCGATGATGGTGGCGAGGATGGCGAGGTCGTCATCGCGCCAGAGCAATGCGCCGCCGAACGCGCCTGCGAACCCGGTCGCGAGCCCGGTGAACATCGAGCCCCAGACGAGCCAGTGCTTTGTCATCGCGCACGCCGGGCCGAGCGCGAAGGCGCACGTGACGCCGAGCATCGCGGGCAGCATCCACGCCGCCCACTGCAGCGCGATGACGGGCGTGGTCGTCCAGTCGAGCCAGACCTATTCGCCGATGACGAAGAACGAGAACAGCCCGCCGGCCCACAGCCCGACGCCGCCGGTGACGACGGGGAAGAGCATCTGTGAGATCCACAGGACGAGGCGCCGGTTCTGCGTCCACATGCCGCACCAGCGCAGCAGCAGAATGGCGTGCAGCGCAAAGCCGAGCGCGACTGCGATGACGACGGCGAGCGCGAGCGCGATTTCCATGCCGGGTTGTTCGCATCAGGGGGAGGGGGGTTCGGCATTCCCGCGGCTTCGACAGCCGTCGGACGGCCGTCGACGAACGGGCCCAACCGCTTGCGCGGCCGGCTCGGTTCATTCGTCCACGCCGAGGTCTGCCTTCGTAAACAGCGCATCGAACCTGACGCCCGTCGCCTCCACCGTCGCGCGGGCGCCCTCCTGGCGGTCGATGACGGCGATGACGCCGATGACTGTCGCGCCGGCCTCGCGGAGGGTTTCCACGGCTTCCGCGGCCTGGCCGCCGCTGGTGGCGACATCTTCGAGGAGGATCACCGTGTCGCCGGCTTCGAGCTTGCCTTCGAGCTGCTTGCTCGTGCCGTAGTCCTTCTTCTTGTTGCGCACGAGGACGAAGGGCAGGCCGGTGGCAAGGCCCGCGGCCGTGGCAAGGGGCACGCCGCCGAGCTCGGCGCCGGCGAGGCGGTCGGCGCCGCCCATGGCGCGGATGCGGTCGGCGAGCATGTCGCCGATGGGGGCGAGCAGGTCGGGGCGGGTCGTGAAGAGGTACTTGTCGAGGTAGTAGCTGCTGGTGCGCCCGCTGCGGAGGGTGAAGGAGCCGCGGAGGAGGGCGGCGTCGCGGATGGCGTCGGCGAGGGTGGTGGTGTCCATGGGGGCAGAATATCGGGCCCGGGGGTGTGCTCCGGCATTTGCGCGCGGGAATCGGGCGCGCGGGCGGCGGAATCCGCGTCTCCGGTCGGGCCATGCTGCCCCTCGGGAGGATTCGCCATGCGCGGTGTCTGTCTGCTGGTGTCTGCTGTGTTCGCGTGCGCCACGCCGGCCGTCGCCGGCTCGTTGACGCCTCCCGGCGCTCCGGCGCCGACGATGAAATCGCTCGACCAGGTGGAGCCGCGGGTGCCGATCGGCCCGCTGACGACGCCGGGCGATGCGGACTCGGTCTACAAGATTACGCAGCCGGGGTCGTACTACCTGACCGGGAACCTCTTCGGGTCGAGCGGCAAGTACGGGATCGAGATCGCGACGGGGAATGTGACGGTGGACCTCGGCGGCTTCCTCGTCAGCGGCGGCTCGGGCTCGCTGGACGGCGTGCGCGCCTCGACCACCTTCCCGAACCTCGTCGTGCACAGCGGCACGGTCATCGGCTGGAGCGGCGACGGCGTCGACCTCTCGCTTTCGAGCGTCAGCCTGGTGCGCGATGTCATCTCGCGCCTCAACGGCGGGTACGGCATCTTTGTGGGCGGGCAGTCGGAGGTGCGCGACTGCACCGTCGCAACCTGTTCGCTCGATGGGATCCGGGCCGAGGGGCGGTCGGTCATCACGGACTGCGTGGCGTCCTACAACAACGGCGACGGCATCGATCCGGAGTCAAGATCGGTCGTCACGGCGTGCGTTGCGAGCAACAACAACGGCTATGGCATCCGCGGCGGCGCCTACAACACGATCGTCGACTGCACGGCGTCGAGCAACGGCGTCGACGGGATCAGCGGCGGCATCGCGTGCACGATTCGAAACAACACGGCGGGTGACAACGGCGCCTACGGCGTGCGCGTGTCCAGCGGGTCGATCGTCCGCCTGAACACCTGCGCCGGGAACGGGCGCACCACTGTCGCCGGCGGCATCGCCGCGACGGGCTCCGACAACCGGATTGAGCTGAACCACTGCACCGGCTCCGACTACGGCATCATCGCCTTCAGCGGCGGCAACGGGATCTTCGGCAACACGGCGTCGGGAAACTCGGCCGCGAGCTGGAACTTCGCGGCGGGCAACTTCTTCGGCGCGCTCGTCGACCGCGAGTTCGCGGCGACGGCCGGCTACGCGGGCGACGGCGGCATCAACTCGACGCTGGGCACCACCGACCCATACGCGAATGTGACCTATTGACCGAATGGATCGTGCGCCTGGGCGGTCGATGTCGTTCTTCCTCTCAGAAGGCCGTTCGCCCAGATGAGAGGAGATTGATGATGCCTGTTGCCCGCCGCGTCGCCGCCTGTGCGCTGCTCGCCCCCCTCGCCGCCGCTCCGTGCGCCTTCGCCGGCGACCTGGCCCCGCCCGGCGCGCCGGCGCCGACCATGAAGACGCTCGACGAGGTCGAGCCCCGAATCCCGATCGGCCCGCTGACGACGCCGGGTGACGCCGACAGCGTCTTCCGGATCAGCCAGCCGGGGTCGTACTACCTCACCGGGAATCTGATCGGGCAGGCGAACAGGTGCGGCATCGAGATCGCGTCGAGCGGCGTGTCGATCGACCTCATGGGCTTCACGCTCGAGGGCGTGCCCGGCTCGCGCGAGGGCGTGAACGCGTCGGTCACGAGCAACGCGGTCAGCATCGTGAACGGCACGATCCGAGGTTGGGGATTCGAGGGCGTTGACTTGAACCTTGTCGACGGCTCACGCCTGCGCGGGCTCATCGTCGAAGGTAGCGGCTCACGCGGCATCTTCGTCAGCGAGGAGGCCATCATCATCGAGTGCGTCGCAATCGGGAACGGCGGAAACGGCTTCCTCGCCAGCAACGGCGCACTCGTGAAGGACTGTGTCGCCGAGGGGAACACCGACAGCGGCTTCGCCATCGGCAGCCGGTCGCAGGTCATCGGTGTCACCGCGAATGACAACGGCATCCACGGCGTTTCCATCGGAACGGGAAGCAGCGTCGTTGACAGCAACGCCTACAGCAACGACGCCGACGGCTTCGCGGGCTCCTCCGGCGTCAGCGTCATAAACTGCGCCGCCGCGTTTAATAGTCAGGACGGCATCGATGTCGGCGGCGGCAGCACGGTGCGCGGCAACACCGTGTACGCATCGACGGAGGACGGCATCGAAGTGTCGGACGACTCCATGGTGTCCGACAACAAAGTCGGCTTCGCCGGCAATGGCGGCTCCGGCGCAGGAATCTATGTGCTCGGCTCCGGCACCCATGTCGAGGGCAACTCGATCCACGACAGCGATATCGGTATCCAGGCGACCGCCACCAGCAACCTCGTCATCCGGAATACGCTGAGAACGAATACAGTTGCGTTCGACCTTGCCACCGGCAACAAGGTCGGGCCGATCGTGGTCGCGCCGTCGTCTGGCGTCGTCGCCGGGACGGTCGGGGCCGCGGGCGTGGGGACGTCCAACCCCTGGGCGAATCTGGTGTACTGACGGGCGCATCGGATCCGGATGTCGTTTCTCCTCAGGGGGGCGTTGCTCCCTCCGAGAGAGGAGAACCGCCATGTCCGTCCGTCGTGTCGCCGCCTGTGCGCTGCTTGCAGGTCTGTTGGCCGTGCCCGCCTCGATGGCGGGCGTCCTGACGCCGCCCGGCGCGCCCGGGCCGACGATGAAGACGCTCGACGAGGTCGAGCCGCGGATCCCCCTCGGCCCGCTGACGACGCCGGGCGATGCGGACAGCGTGTACCGCATCACGCAGCCGGGCTCGTATTACCTGACAGGCGAAGTGCTCGGGCAGGCCGGCTCGTACGGCGTGCAGATCGAGGCCAGCGATGTGACGCTCGACCTCATGGGCTTCACCGTTCGCGGCGTGTCGGGGGCGCGCAGCGGGCTGATTGTCAGCGGCGGTGCGCAGACCGGTGTGACGATCATCAACGGCGTGTTCCGCGACTGGCCGGAATACGGGGCATCCGTCGGCGCAGAGACCTCGATCGTCCGGAATGCGCAGTTCATCGCCAACGGCTTCGATGGCCTCAGCATCCGCTCCGGCGTCGTCGAGAGCTGCACAGCGCGCGAGAATGCATTCAGCGGCTTCCGCGCTCAGCAGGCGACCACGTTCCGCAACTGCGCCGCGGAGGACAACCTCGGCGACGGCATCAACTCCGGCATCAACAGCAGCGTCATCAACTGCGTCGCACTGCTCAATGGCGATGATGGCATCTACGGTGGCAGCGCCTCAACGATCATCGGCTGCTCGGCGCAGCAGAACGATGGTGATGGGTTCGAGGTCGCCTTTGGTTCAACGATCACTGGCTGCGGCGCTCGCGCCAACGGCGAGCGCGGCATTCGCGCGGCTGACAGCCTCGTCGAACGCTGCGTGACCGATGTCAATGCGCTCGACGGCGTCCTCGTGGCCAGCGACTCCGTGGTGCGCGACTGTCTGTCGTCCGGGAACGGGACCGATCCCGCCGGCGGCGCCGGCATCCGCGTCACCGGCAGCGACAACCGTCTCGAGGGCAACACCGTCCTCGACAACGACATCGGGATCGACATCGATTCGGCGGGGAATCTCGTCGCGCGGAATACGGCCGCGGGCAATCCGACGCCCTACGACATCATCGTCAACAACAAGGTGGGTCCGGTCGTGGTCGCGCCGAACTCCGGCGCGATTCTCGGCGCGGCCGGCGGCGCCGGCCTCGGCTCGACCTACCCCTGTGCCAACTTCTCGTACTGACCTCCGACGAATCGACGTCGGTTGTCGTTTCTCCAAAGGGGCGCATCGTTTCCTCGCTCCGAGAGAGGGGAATGCACTATGTCCATCTGGGGTCGCATCGTGTCGGTGCTCGCGTTTCTGGTCATCGCCTCACCGGTGGGCGCCGGCGATCTCACGCCGCCGGGCGCGCCGGCGCCGTCGATGAAGACACTCGACGAGGTCGAGCCGCGGATCCCCGTCGGGCCGTTGACGACGCCGGGTGACGCGGACAGCGTGTACAGGCTCAACCAGCCGGGCTCGTACTACCTGACGGGCAATGTGCAGGGTGAGGTGGGCAAACACGGCATAGAGGTGCTCGGCCGCGACATCACGCTCGACCTGATGGGCTTTTCGGTGATCGGGGTCACAGGATCGCTCAACGGGATCCAGATGAACTTCGACGGCACATCGTCATCGAATATCCGGCTGCGCAACGGAACGATCCGGGACTTCGACGGCGCCGGCGTGAATGTCGGAAGCGCAGCGGCGATCCCGGGACGATTCGAGAGACTCGCCGCGATCAACAACGGCGGCATCGGCATCATGGCTTTCATCGCCTCCGCCGTCGATTGCGTCGCCGTCTCCAACGGCAGCCACGGCATCTATCTCGGCCGCTACTCGGTGGCGACGCGTTGTTCGTCGAACAACAACGGCGGCAGCGGGTTCGTCGTCGAGGGAAGCACCATCCTGAGCGACTGCGTCGCCAACGCGAACAGCGGCATCGGGTTCGGCGTCATCGGCGGCTTCGGCGGACAGATTTTTCGGAACTGCATCGCTGATTTCAACGACGGTCACGGGTTCAACCTGCGCTCCGGCACGGTGGTCGAAGGATGTGTCGCGATCGGGATGCCGGCTTCAGGCCAGGTGGCTGCGGGATTCCGCACGACCGGCGACTCAAATGTCTTCACGGACTGTGTCGCGCGTGACAACACCGGCGCCGGCTTCGATCTTTCGTCCGGCGCAACGCTCACAGGCTGCTCCGCGACCACGAGCGCCGGGCCAGGCTTTCTGCTCGGTGCGAACGCGCGTGCCGACGCCTGCGCCGCGACGGCCAATGTCGGCGAGGGATTTGTGCTCGCCGATGGCGGAACGATCACCAACTCCTCGAGCACTGACAACGCCGGCGACGGCGTTGTCCTCGCGAACCATTGCACGGCGACGGGCAACACCGTCGTCGGCAACGGCGCGAGTGCCGCCATCGCCGGATTTCGGGTCGACGGCGACCTCAATCGACTCGAGGGAAACCGAGTCGGGGACAACGGGCGCAGCTACATCTTCATCGGGACTCGAAACATTGCCGTCCGCAATCTCGGCGGCGGCAACATGGCCGCGGCCGACCTCGGTCTCGGCAATTTCTTCCCTGGGCCCGCGGCGAATCCCGCGACCGCGGGGCCGTGGGACAACCTCTCGCACTGAACGGAGCTCCGATGCACAATCGATTCCTCATCATGCTCCTGCTCGCGATCGCGCCGGCGCCGGTCGCCCTCGCCGGCGATCTCAACCCAACAGGCGCCCCGGCGTCGACGATGAAGACGCTCGACGAGGTCGAGCCGCGGATCCCCGTCGGGCCGCTCACGACGCCCGGGGACGCCGACAGCGTGTACCGCATCACGAAGTCCGGGTCGTACTACCTGACCGAGAACCTGGTGGGGCAGGTCGGGAAGCACGGCGTGGAGATCGCGGCGAGCGATGTGACGCTCGACCTGATGGGCTTCACGCTGGCGGGGCGGGCCGGCACGCTGACGGGGATCTTCAGCACGCGCGTGAACCTGACCGTGCACAACGGCGTCGTGCGAGACTGGGTCGGCTGGGGGGTCGATCTCTCGCAGGGCCTCAACACCCGAGTGTCGGGTCTCGGCGTGCACAGCAACGACGCCGGGGGCGTTTTCCTCGGTCAGCACAGCGTGATCGAAGATTGCATCGCGCGAGCCAATCTCGGCGATGGGCTCGTGGTCAGTTCGGAAGGCCTCATCGTCAACTGCACCGCGGACGCGAACACCGGATTCGGCATCGCCGCCGGCGTGGGCAGCGTGATCCGCCAGTCGCGAGCCTCCGGCGGATCCGGCGCCGGATTTCTCGTCAACTCCGGCCTGGCCGTGGGGTGCGTCGCCGAGACCAACACCGGCGATGGATTCTTCGCGTTCGACTCGATCCTCCGCGACTGCAACGCATCGTTCAACAGCGGGAGCGGGATCAACGCGACGGAGGACACGAGCGTGCTCGACAGCATCGCGAGCAGCAACGGCGCCCACGGTGTCGTCGTCGGGAGCCGGTGCGTCATCGTGCGGAGCCACTTCAGCCTCAACGGCTCGAGCGGCGTCGGCGCCGGCGTCCTGGCGACCGGCGACCAGAACCGCATCGAAGACAACGCGGTGATGCGCGGCGACATCGGTTTCGACATCGATGGGTCCGGCAACTTCCTCGCGCGCAACACCTCGTTCGGCGCGACGACGAACTACGACATCGGCGCCGGCAACATCTGCCTGGTGGTGACCGCGAGTCTCGCCGGCGCCTTCAGCGGTGACGCGGGGGGCGTCTCGCCGGGTTCGGCGGACCCGAACGCCAACTACGCCAGGTAACGCGCGGATGAGGAGCAAGGCCATGCGAAGTCTGTGGATCTGTGTCAGCCTGTTGTGTGCCGCCGCGCCCGCCGGTGCGGGCGATCTCGCGCCCCCCGGCGCCCCCGCGCCCTCAATGAAGACGCTCGACCAGGTCGAGCCGCGGATCCCGATCGGGCCGCTGACGGCGCCGGGCGACGCCGACAGCGTCTTCCGCATCACGCAGCCGGGGTCGTACTTCCTGACGGGCGATCTGCTCGGCGAGGCGGGGAAGCGCGGCGTCGAGATCGCCGCGAGCGGTGTGACGCTCGACCTGATGGGGTTCACGATGCAGGGCGTCGCGGGCTCGCTCGAGGGCGTGGGCGCCCCCGGGTCGTTCGGCGACTTCGAAGGCGTGCGCGTCCGGAACGGCTTCATCCGGGAGTGGGGCGGCTCCGGTGTCGACCTGAACTTCGTGATCGGCAGCGCGGTGGAGGACATCGTCGCGATGGCGAACGATCATGGGATCGTGCTCGGCGTGTCCGGCGTCGCGATCGACTGCCATGTGGAGAGCAATGTGCGCGAGGGCGTGCGCAACAGCTTTGGCGGCGCCCGGGCGACGCGGGTGCAGGCCCGGTCCAACGGCGGCATCGGGATCTCGCTCGCCAACGACGGGGTCGTCGAGGATTGCTTCGTGGCCGGCAGTGGATCGATCGGCGTCAATCTCTTCAACGGCGGCCGTGTTTCGAACACGGTGTCGAACTTCAACGGCAACCACGGGATCAACATCGGGTCGGGGACGGCGATCGGCTGCGCGGCCGAGGTCAATGGCGGCAGCGGCATCAACGCCGGCAGCACGGTCGTCGTGGATTCCTGCTCCGCCACATCGAACGACGGCGACGGCGTGACCGGCGGCGGCGTCGTGATCTCGACCGTGGCGTCCTTCAACGACCTGAGCGGCCTGACGACGAGCTTCGGCGCCACCGTTCGCGACTGCACATTCAACTTCAACAGCGGCCCCGGGATTACGGTGACGACGCAATCGACGGTCGCCGGCAACACAGTCCGAGCCAACGGCAACGGCTCGGCGTTCGCGCCCGGCATCCTCGTCACCGGCAACGACAACCGCATCGACGACAACCAGATCGTCGGCAACGATGTCGGCCTCGATGTGGACGGCGTGAGCAACATCATCATGCGCAACACCGCCGCGGGGAACGGGACGAGCTACCAGATCGTCGCGAACAACTTCTACGGCCGCATCGTGGACATGACGGTCGCCGCGACGCCGGCGGTGAACGGCAACAGCGCCGCGAACCAGATCGGCACGACCGAGCCGTGGTCGAACTTCGCGTACTGATCAGGGCCAGTCCGGCTCAGGGCCGATCCAGCGGGCGCATGAACGGGAACAGGATCACATCGCGGATCGACTGCTGGTTCGTCAGCAGCATCACCAGGCGGTCGATCCCCAGCCCAAGCCCGCCGGCGGGGGGCATGCCGACCTTCAACGCCTCGATAAAGTCCTCATCGAAGGCGCGGAAGGCCGTCTCCTCGTCGTCCATGCCCTGGAGCTGCTCGCGGAACTTCTCGGCCTGGATGTCCGGGTCGTTGAGTTCCGTGTACGCCGGGCCGATCTCCATGCCGGCAATGAAGAGGTCCCATCGCTGCGCGACGGCCGGGTTGTCGGGGTCGGGGCGGGTCAGCGGCGAGAGGGCCGCGGGGTAGTCGGTGACGAAGGTCGGCTGCTGGGGGTCGAGTGTGGCCTCGGCGACCTCCTCGAAGACCTCGTTGACGATGAGGATGTCGGCCAGCCCCTCGTGCTTGAGGCCCTTCTGCTTCGCGACCTCGCGCGCCCGCTTCGCGTCCGTCATGGGGAAGCCGAGCGCGTTCTCGAACAGCTCGGCGTACGACACGCGCCGGAAGGGCGAGCCGTAGTCGATCGAGAGGTCGCCGTAGGGCAGGCGCACCTGCGCGGGGTCGATGTCTTCGGTCTCAACATCGGCGTCTGCCGTGGTGACGGCCACCCAGTGGGCGAGCTCGCGGATGAGGCTCTCGGTCAGCTCCATCATCGTGCCCGAGTCGCCGAAGGCCTCGTACACCTCGACGCTGGTGAACTCCGGGTTGTGGGAGCGGTCGACGCCCTCGTTGCGAAAGATGCGCCCGATCTCGTAGACCTTCGGCATGCCGCCGACCATGAGGCGCTTGAGGTGCAGCTCGGTCGCGATGCGCATGACGACGGGCATGTCGAGCGCGTTGAGGTGGCTGAGGAAGGGCCGGGCCGCGGCGCCGCCGGCCTGAGGCTGGAGCACCGGCGTCTCGACCTCGAGGAAGCCGCGCCCGTCGAGAAACCTGCGGATGCGGCTGATGATCTGCGGGCGCATCTTCGCGACGCGCATCGAATCGGGATTCGCGTAGAGATCGATGTACCGCTTGCGGTAGCGGACTTCCTTGTCCTGCAGGCCCGACCACTTCTCCGGCGGGGGCGCGAGGCTCTTGGCGCCCATCGCGAGGCGCGACGCCCAGATCGTCACCTCGCCGGTGCGCGTCTTCATCAGCGGGCCCTCGGCGATGACGATGTCGCCGAGGTCCACGACCTTCGCGAGGTTGAAGCCCGTCTCGTCGCAGTCCTTCTTGCTCACGGCGATCTGCAGGTCGCCGTGGCCCTCGACGCCGTCCACCGAGTGGTCGCGGAGCTGCAGCCAGATGAGTTTGCCGTTGTCGCGATGGAGCATGACGCGCCCGGCGACGCGCACGACGGGGCGCCGGTCGGTGAAGCCGGGCTCGTTCTTCTTTGCCTGGTGGTCGGCGTCGGCCTTCTCGTCGTAGAGGCTGCGCGCTTCGGCGAGCGGGACGAGGCCGTCGGTCCGCTGGCCGAAGGGGCGCACGCCGAGGGCGGCGACCTTGGCGAGGTTCTCGCGGCGCTGGGCCTCGAGGCGGTGGATGTCCTCGGCCCCGCCGGCCTGCTCGGTGGTGATGTCGGTGGATTCGCTCATCGTGGGCAGTGTAGCCGGGAGTCGCGGCGGCTCCCGATCGACCCCTCTGATGCGCAGCGCACCCGTTGTTTCCTCCCCCGCGCGAGCGGGGGAGGTGTCCGCGCACGCGGACGGAGGGGGCTCCGAGATTTCCTCCTTCTCCAACGCTCGTCGCGCGGCGGGCGTCGAACCGGATCGACGGCTCGCGCGGTCGGCTCGGTGCTCACGGTCGTGCGCGTGATTCGCGAGGAGGCCGGGAGGAGTGGGGAGCCCCCTCCGTCGGCTGCGCCGACACCTCCCCCGGCGAGGGCCGGGGGAGGAGATTGCGCGGGCGGTTGTCGCCGATCGCCCCGCTACACTCGACCCATGAGCACGCTGACTGATCAGGTCGTCATCGTCACCGGGGCCAGCAGCGGCATCGGCGAGGCGACGGCGCGCGAACTGGGCCGGCGCGGGGCGCGCGTCGTCTGCTGCGCCCGGCGCGCCGAGCGACTGCACGACCTCGTCGAGGCGATCGCGGCGGACGGCGGCCACGCCATCGCGCGCCGGTGCGATGTCACGGAGCGCGACCAGGTCGAGGCCGTCGTCGCCGGGGCGATCGAGACCTGGGGGCGCATCGACGCCCTCGTCAACAACGCCGGCGTCATGCCGATCAGCCACATCGACCAGCTGGATGTCGACGGCTGGGACCGCATGATCGATGTGAACATCAAAGGTGTGCTCTACTTCGTGGCGGCGTGCCTGCCCCACATGTTCGAGCGCGGCGCCGGGCACATCGTGAACATCTCCAGCACGGCCGGGCGGCGCGTCATCCCCGGCGGAACGGTCTATTGCGCGACCAAGCACGCCGTGCACGCGCTCAGCGAGGGGCTGCGCGCCGAACTGGCGACGCGCGACATCCGCGTGACGATCGTCGCCCCTGGGTTCGTGAAGACCGAGCTGCAGAGCCACGTCACCGACGAGCGGATCCTCAAGCGCTGGAAGGACGCCTCGGCGAAGTCGGCGCTGACGCCCCTCGAGGCGGGCGACATCGCCGAGGCCGTCCGGCTCGCGCTCGAAGCCCCGGCGCACGTCGGGTACAACGAGATCCTCGTCCGGCCGACGAGGCAGGAGGGCTGACGCC
Source organism: Phycisphaerales bacterium (assembly GCA_043101835.1). GTDB lineage: Bacteria > Planctomycetota > Phycisphaerae > Phycisphaerales > UBA1924 > JBICHM01. Next base: position 12,392 of record JBICHM010000305.1, read on the forward strand.
CGCCCCCGCGCATGCGCATTCTCGATCGCTACATCGCGATGATCTACCTGGCGAACATCGTCTCGCTGTTCGTCGCGCTCTCGGCGTTCGTCGTGGGCGTGGACATCTTCCTGAACCTGAAGAACTTCGTCGCCGCGGCGGAGCGCGTGGCGCCCGAGGACGCCGGCGCCCTCTGGATCGCCGCGAACACCTGCCTGAACGTGATCGACCTGTGGGGCCCGCGCCTGCTGCAGCTGTTCAGCTACCTGATCGGGCTGATCCTCATCGCGGCGATGGGCTTCACGCTCACGACGCTCGTGCGCCGGCGAGAACTCGTCGCAGGGCTCTCGAGCGGGGTGAGCCTGCACCGGCTCGCGGCGCCGTTCCTGGTCGTGGGGGCCGTCTTCATCGGGCTCGCCATCGCCAATCAGGAGCTCGTGCTGCCCCGCATCGCGCACCTGCTGCCCCGCAGCGCCGGCGACACCTTCAAGCGCAGCCTCGACGCCGTCACCGTGCCGCTGCTCAGGGACGGCGCCGGGCGCCTCTTCTACGCCTCCGACTTCGACCCTGCGACCGGCACGATGCGCAACGTGCACATCTGGGAGCGTCAGGACGACGGGCGCATCGCGCGGCGCATCCGCGCTGACGAAGCCCGCTGGACAGGACGCGCCTGGGAGCTGACGAGCCCGAGCGTCGAGGCGCTCGCGGGGCTCGACGCCGGCGCGCCGCCCGACCGCATCGAGACGGATCTCGAGCCCGACGCGGTGCTCGTCAAGCGCGTGCGCGGCTACGGCGCCACGCTCTCCTGGCGCCAGATCGACCGAATGCTCACGAGCAATGCGCAGATGGATCCCGAATCAGCGCGCCGGCTGCAGAAGATCCGCTACGGACGCATCGCGATGGCGTGCGCCAACTTCCTTGCGCTGCTCATTGCGCTGCCCTTCTTCCTGGTGCGCCTGCCGCAGAACATGGTCGCGCAGACGCTCAAGAGCGCGCCGGTGGCGATCGGCGCGATGATCGGCGGCGCCTTGGGCGCCGCGGCCCCGCTGCCGGGGCTGCCCGTCGAGATCGGCGTCTTCGTGCCGGCGATGGTGCTGCTGCCGCTGGCGATCGCGGCGATCGTCAGCATCCGCTCGTAGCGATCGCGATCACCCCTCGTCGGGGGCGGGCTCGGTCGGCGCGGCGGACGCATCCGGCGCTGGCGTCTCATCCGTGCTCTCGGGCAAGACGACCTGCCAGCCGAAGGCCGGCGCGAAGGCCGCGGCGGGTCCGTCGGCGCGGAGCGAGACGGCTTTGAGGTCCGGCATCTGCACCATGATGTCAACGAGCAGCACCTGCGAGCCGCTGAACCCGTCCTCATCGAAGATCGGCCATGCGAGCACATCGCCGTTGGCGCATCGAAGCGTGACCGGCACCGGCGCGAAGCTGCCTTGCCCGCCGGGTCCGGGCGCGCCGCCCTGGGGCGGCTGCTGCATGTTGCCGTAGATGCGCTCGAAGGCCTCGATGGTCGTGCTGAAGTCGGTCTCGATGCTCTGGATCGCGCCCTGCTCGGACTCGATGGTGTCGATGAAGAAGCGCACATGCGCCGGGTCGAGATCGCCGGCGGCGTCGGGCGTAAGTTCGGCCTGCAGCGCCGTCAGGTCGCCGGACGCCGCGGCGAGCATCGCGCGCTCGGCGACCGGCGCCATCTGCTTGGTGTAGAAGGTCCACGCCTGCAGCCCGCCCACGCCGATGGCGCCCCAGATCACCGTGCCGATGAGGCCGAGGATGATGCCGACCGCGGCGGGGCCGCGTCCGCTCAGACGTCCCTGACTCTGCCCGATGAGGCCCAGCGCGAGCACGCCGAACATGGCCGCGAGCAGGCCGACGCCCGGGAGGCAGCAGCCCAGCGATGTCACCAGGCTGGTGACGGCCATCGCGCTCGTGCGCTGCGGCTCGCCATCGAAGCCGTAGGCGTCCTTTGCATACGGGTCATTGCGCATGGGCGTCACCGTAGTTTTCGGGCGGTCCCTCCGCCAGCGGGCGAGGGGATCCCCGTCCTCCCGCACAGGTTCTTCGGACCAGACGCCGATGGCTTCCACGGGCCCCGCCCGGGCCCAGCGGACGCAACGGTCCGCAGAGCCCCCGGTACCATCCCCAGGCGCAACCACCCCCCGGAACGAGCGCCATTCGACGACGCATGATGCACGACGCACCCACCGCCAGCGCGATCCCGCCGCAGTCCCTGCGCGCCACTCGGCGCCCGGCTGCCAGCGCGCTGCTGGTCGCGCTGAGCGCGGTGCTCGCGCTGTGGGCGGGCGCACCAGCGCAGGCGCGCCAGGAGCGTGAACTGCCCACCGACCCTGCGCTGGTGGAGGGCGCGCTCGCCAACGGCCTGCGTTACCTCGTGCGCCCCACCGGCGAGGGGGACCCGGTCGTCATCCGCATCGTGATTCCGGCGGGGGCCATCCACGAGCCGGCCGAGGCGCGCGGCGTCGCCGAGGTCGTGCACCACCTCGCGAACCTCCGCCCCGACGAGCCCGGCGCCCTCGACGCCGAGAGCCCGCCGCCCGGCATCGAGGCGCACGGCTACATCACGCTCGACGCGGCCCACTACATCGTCCGCATCGCGAACCCCACGCCCGACCGCCTCGACGATGCGCTGCGCCTGCTCGCCCAGCCGCTCGACGCGCGGTCCTTCCGTGAAGCCGACCTCCTGCGCGAGCGCCGCGCTGCCGAGGCGCGCCTCACCCAGTTCGATACACCCGATGCGCGCGTGCAGCGCGAGTTGCTGCGCCGCCTCCGTCTCGGGCAGGTGGCCGACCGCCTGCCCGCGCCGGGTATCGATGTCGAGGCGCTTTCGCTCGACGCCGCGGAGGCGTTCCATCGCGCCCGCTACGGGGCGGGGAGCGCGAGCGTCGTGTGCGTCGGCGGCGTCAACCCGGACGACGTTGCCCAGCGCATCGGGGACGCCTTCGGCGCGCTCCCCGGCACGGTCGCGCCGGACCTCGAATGGTCGCCCACGCCCTACGACGCCCCCTTCGCGGCTGTCGTGGCCGAGGCCGACCTCGCCGACTGCGATGTGGACGTCGTCGCGATCGCCCCCGAACCCGGTCCGCCCGCGACCGTGCAGGCCTTCGAGCGCGAGCTGGTGCGAACGGTCGCCCTCCGCGCGCTGGCGCGCCGGCTCGACGCATCAGTCTCGGCCGGCGCGCCCTTCGACGACGGCGCGGCGCATGTGGTCGACCTCGTCGGCCTGGCCCGGCTCTACAACGTCTTCGTCAGCGGCCCGCCCGATGCGTGGGAGCCGATGCTGGAATCGCTCGTCGCCGAGATCCGGCGCGTGCGTGAGACCGGGTTCGACCCCGTCGAGATCGAGCGCGCCGGCGACGAGGTGCTCGCCGAACTTCGGCGCGCGCAGATGCAGGATCGCGAGAGCGGCCCGGAGCGCATCGCGGGGCGCCTGGCGTTCAGCGCGTCGTCGGGTCGGCCCCCGATGTCGCTTGATCAGCGGGTCGACCTCACCGAGGCGATCGTGCGCGAGATGCTCGCGGGCGACGCGGCCGACGCCGTGGCCGAGATGTTCGACCCCCGGCGCATCGCTTACGCGGTGTCGATTCCCGCGAGCGCAGGCGCGGATCTGGACGCCGAGCGCGTCCTCGCCGCCGCGCGCGCCGATGAGGCGGTGTACGCCCCGGCAACGGAGGCGGAGCGTCTCGCCGGGGCGACGATTCCCGAGCCGCCCGCCACAGGCGCCGTCTCCACGATCAGCCTGCACGAGGCGGCCGGGGTGCTCTCGGCGCGCCTCTCGAACCAAGTGCTCGTCCACCACAAGCGCATCGATGACGCCGCCGATCGCGTGCATGTGACGATCACGCTTGCCGGCGGTCGCATCGAGGAGTGCGCCGACACGCGCGGGCTCACCGACGCCGCGGCCCTGGCGCTGGCGCGCCCCGCCACCGGCGCGCTCTCCAGTGCGCAGGTCGCCGACCTGCTCGCGCGTGAGGGCGCCGAACTCGAGGCGCGCATCATCGACGACGCGATCACGCTCCGCCTGGAATCCAGCCCCGAAGCGCTCGGCCGCTCGCTCTCGCTCATCTATGCGCTCCTGGCCGACGCGCGGATTGAGCCCGCGGCGTTAGACGCCTGGCGGCGCGCCCGTCTCCGCGAGGCGCGCGAACGCTCGCTCCAGCCGTTCGATGCGTTGCGCGACGCGCTGCCCAGCGTCCTCTTCAGCGCCGACGAGGCGCGCGTCCGCCCGCTCGCGCCCGACGAGGTGAAGCGCATCACGATCGAGCGCACCGAGGCGTGGCTCGCCCGCCTGCTCGCGGAGTCGCCCATCGAAGTGGGCATCGCAGGCCCGATCGATCGCGAGCGCGCGGTGATGATCGCCGCGGCCACGCTCGGCGCATTGCCCGAGCGCCGGCCGATCGGTCCGGAATCGCTCGACCATCTCCGTAACGCGCAGCCGGGCGAACGCCCCTTCGCCGCCGACATCGTGCTCGAGAGCGATAGCGCGCAGGCGCTCCTGCTCCTGGCGCTGATCGCCCCCGATGAGCAGGACACGCGCAACGCGGAGCTGCTGGACATCGGCGCCGGCGCGCTCCGCCAGCGCCTCGAGCGCCTCGGCCGGGGCCGCCCCGGCCTCGTCTACCCGATGACCGCGTTCTCCCGCCCCGCGCGCATCTACCCGGGCTTCGGGCTGACCTACGCGATCGCCCCCGTCACGGGCGATCGGCTGGAGGAGTTCACCGAGTTGCTCGAGCGCGAGTGGAAGGCGTTCCTCGCGGGCGAGATCGACGATTCGTTGCTCCGCGCCGCGCGCGACGGCGAGTCGCGCCGCGCTGCCCGGCGCCTCTCGGGCGCGGAGGATTGGGCCGATCTGCTCGCCGCTCGGAACTATCGCGATCGCGACCTCGATCGGGAGCTCGACGCCCCCGCGCGCCTCGCGTCCTACACCTCCGACGATGTTCGCGACGCGATCCGGCGCATTGGTGAGACCGCGCCGGGGCTGCGCATCACGATCCGCGCCGTCTGCCCGGGCGCCGAGGCCCCCGCCGAGCGGGGCGCGGAGCTGGCGCGCGACTGACGCCCGCCCGTCAGAGCCGAGTTTCGCGTCCGAACCCGGCCCCGCCTCCGGTACACTCGTGGCGTGACCGTTGCGCTCGTCATCCTGGGAGTGGTCGCGCTGGCGCTGCTGGGCGCCTGCGTGTGGCTGGCGCTGCAGCTGCCCGGCGCGCGCGCCGCCTCGGCGCGCGCCGAGGCCGATGCACGCAGCGCGATCAGCGCAAAGGAAGAGGCCGAGCGCCGGCTCCAGACGCTCGACAGCGAACTGCGGAGCCTGCGGGATGAGTACGCCCAGCGGCGCGACGAGGCCGCCCGCCTCGGCGAGCGTCTGGCCCAGCTCGAGGATCGGCGTCTCGCAGAGGACAAGCGCCGCGCCGAGCAGGAGCAGCAGTTCAAGGACGCCTTCGAGCGCCTGAGCAACCAGGCGCTCGACGCGTCGTCGAAGCGACTGATCGAACTCGCAGGCCAGGCCTTCGGCAAGCAGCAGGAGCAAGCGCGCGCTGAGTTCGACCAGCGCCGCAAGAGTGTCGAGGATCTCGTCAAGCCGATCACCGAGACGCTGAAGCGAACCGACGAAAAGCTCCAGGCCATCGAGCAGCAGCGCACGAGCGCCTACGCGGGGCTGCGCGAGCAGGTCGAGGCGATGACGCACCAGCACCACCACCTGCGCGAGGAGACCGGTCGCCTCGTGCGGGCGCTCAGCAAGCCGCAGGTGCGTGGGCGGTATGGCGAGATCCAGCTCCAGCGCATCGCCGAGATCGCCGGCATGCGCGAGTACTGCGATTTCGACACGCAGAGCACCTACACCGATGAGGAGGGCGCGCGCCAGCGCCCCGACATGGTCGTGCACCTCCCCAACGGGCGCTGCATCGCGATCGACGCCAAGACCAACACCGATCAGTACCTCGCGGCGCTCGACGCCCCGTCCCCCGACGAGGCCGAGCAGCACCTGAAGAACTTCGCCCGCCACGTCGCCGACCAGGCCGCGGCCCTCGGGAAGAAGCAGTACTGGGCGAACTTCGATTCCTCGCCCGAGTTCGTCGTGATGTTCATCCCCGGTGATCAGCTGGTGGACGCCGCCCTCGAGCGCGAGCCCCGGCTGCTCGAATCCGCCGCGGAGCGCGGCGTCATCATCGCCAGCCCCGCCACGCTCATCGGCCTGCTCCGCGCCGTCCACGTCGGCTGGCGCGAGAAGCGCCTCGGCGAGAGCGCCGAGGAGCTCTTCCAGCTCGGGCGCGAACTCCACGAACGCGCGAGCGTCGCCCTCGGCCACGTGGACGATCTGGGCAAGGCCATCCACCGTGCGATGAAGAAGTACAACGACGTCGTCGGCTCGGTGGATATGCGCCTCATGCCCACGCTCCGACGCTTCGAAGAGGCGGGCGCGAAGTCCGCGCGCGAACTGCCCGAACTCGATCAGGTCGAGGTCGAGGTGCGCACGATGAACGCGCTGCCCGCCGGCGCAACGCCGGTCGCCCCCGACGGCGACGCCGGCGACGACTGAGGGCCGATCACTCGAGCAGCGTCTCGCTGGTGAGCGTCACCGTGAAAGCGGCGCCGTCGCGTTCGAGCGTGATCTCCAGCCCCTCCGCCGCTTCCATGCGCGAACGCAGGGAACCGAACACCGATGCGTCCACCGCCTCGCCGGCGATCGCGAGCAGGACATCGCCCACACGCACGCCGGCCCGATCGGCGGGGCTGCCGGGCGTGACCGACGCCACCTCGGGGCGCCCCTCGACCGGCGGCGCGATGAGCATGCCCGTGCCGCGCCGCCCCTCGAAGGTGACCGGGCCGTCGCCGGGCTTCTCGAAACGAACGAGGCCTGTGCGCTGGTCGAAGGTCATCCGGAAGTGGCGCAGCGCGCCGTAGCCCAGATTGCTCTGCGGGAAGATCTCCGCGAAGGCGACCACCGGGCGCTCGAGCGTGAACCCGGCGAGTTCGCCGTCGCCCTCCAGGCGCGCCTCCTTGATGAGGAAGGTGTTGAACGACGATCGCGCCACGCCGGTGGCGACCGGCGCCCCCGCGACGGCGACACCCTCGATCGTGCCGGCGGGCACGATGATCGTGCCCTGCGAGCCGGTGTCGATGTGCCCGTGCACCGTCACGCCGCCGAGCGTGAAGTCGATCGCTGGTATGCCCCGTGCGCCGTCGAAAGGAATCGTGTGCGCGCCGGGTTCGAGGGCGCCGTGGGCGACGACGATCTCGCTCGCCGGGTAGTCCACCGTCAGCAGGAGGTCGTGGAAGAGCGCGAAGCCGAGGATGCCCTCGACCGGCCGACCGTCGGGCGCACTGCGCACGATGCCGCTGGAGTCGAGCATGACCACATCGCGCCACTCGGCGCCGCCGACGACGAGGCTCTCGATGCGCCGGAGCGGGCGCTCGCCCCCGCCGCGACCGGTGCCATCGCTGACGCGCACCCGCCCGGCTTCGGGCAGGCCGAGTCGCTCGGCCAGTGCGGTGCTGATGCGCCCGCCGGCGCCTGCCCCGGTGTCGAGGACGAACAGGTGCGGCCCGTCGCCGTTGACGGTCGCCTCGAGCAGGATGTGCCTTGATTCGTGTGACATCGGCACGCGCAGCGGGGCGTCGAGCGAGGGCGTGGTGGGGGGCTCGAGCTGCATGCGCTGTTGGGCGTGCGCGCCGGCGACGATGGCGGCCGCAGCGAAGGTGGCCAGGACTGTTCGATGGAAGAGCATGGCGGGTCTCCGAGGCCGCGTGGCGGCCATATAGTGCGAATCGTACTATGTGCCGGACGCGCGAGGCCGGCGCGTCCGTCGGAGAGTGACGGACTTTCTGGAGCGCCCATGGCGGAACTCAGTGAACTCGAGCACTGCGTCCTCGGCGTTGTGTCGCTCCGCCAGCCCTGCACGCCCTACGCGCTGCGGAAAGTCTTCCTCGATTCGCCGAGCGCCCACTGGAGCGGGAGCGCAGGGGCCATCTATCCCCTCGTGCGCCGCCTGGAGCGGGCCGGGCTGCTGCGGTCGGCGCCGGATGAGTCCTCAGGGCGCGCGGCGCGTGTGTATCGCGTTACGCCGGCCGGCCGGCGGCGCCTTCGCGCGTGGCTGGCGCCGCCCCTCGACGCTCGAGCCCGGTTCGAGTTCGATCCGCTCCGGCTGCGTGTGCGCTTTCTCGGGGCACTTTTGCCGGCGCAGCAGGAGGCGTTCTTCAAGGACGCGGCGGATGCGCTCGATGCCGCCCACGCCGAGGCGCAGGCGACGCTCGACGCCTCCCCCCTCGCCGAGGACCCGTGGCGTCACGCGGCGTCCCTCGGCGCGCTGCGCGCCATTGAGAGCCGCCGCGCGTGGCTCGAAGAGATCCGAAACCTTCTGCCGGCCGGAGGCGTTGAATAGGGGAGCAGGACCGAGCACCCCCGACGCACCGGAGCCATCCCATGCGCACCCTCATCGCGATCGTCATCACGTTGCTCGCCGCCTTGGCGGGATTCGCCATCGTCGCCGCCCCGGCGAGCGCGCAGCAGAACGCGCGCGCCCCGCGCTACGAGTACGCCGAGCTGAGCCTGCGTGGCAACGACGCGATCGTGATCCTCGCGGATCGCGCGGTGTATCTCGAGGGCCCGCGCGAGCGCGACCCCGTGAAGGTGGCCAACAACACCAAGCTGGAGGTGGTGATCCCGAATCGCGTGGTGTATCTCACGCGCCTCGGCGATGAGGGATGGGAACTGGTCCCCGGGCAGACCTCGACCGCGGCGAACAGCTACCTGCTCCGGCGGGCCTACTAGGCGCGCCTCACGCCGCGAGCAGGCGGGCGTCTTCGCAGGCGCCCTCGACGAGCACGCGGCTCACCCACGAGCCGAAGTCGTTCATCTCGACGCCGAAGGCGGCGTAATCGGGCGTCCAGTCGTTCTCGTCGATGAGGTAGCAGAAGGCGTAGTCGCCGGGGTCGAGGCGCAGGGAGCGCACCCACCAGCCGTCGCCGGCGGGAGTCATCTCGATGGCGTCATCGCGCCAGCGGGTAAAGTCGCCCGCGAGCCGCACGCGCGTCGCGTCCGGCAGGTACACGCGGAACACCGCTTCACCGCCCGTGAGCACATCGACCATGGCGCTTCGTCCTCCCAGGTTGGCCCGTTTCCGGCGCCGAACCGCGGGTGCTATCGGTCGTCACGGGGCCACGCTTTCGCGCGGGGTCGTGCTTCTGGCGTTCTTTCTCGCCCTCGCCGGCTGCCGCGCGCCGCAACGCGTCGAGGACGGCGCCCTCGTCTACGTGACCATCAGCGAGACGCGCATCGACGCCTTCCCTGGTCGCACGCTCGTCGTGCCCATTGAGCTGGCTCCGTTGATCATCAACCCCGACGCCGCGGACCCCGAGCGCGCCATCACCGGCCTCGTGCCGGTCACGCTGGAGGACGGGCGCACACTCGCCGGCGAGGTCTTTCGCATCGGCGTCCGCCCCGGCACGGTCGCCGGGCGCCGGTCGTGGCTGGAGCGACCCGCTTTCTACGACGCCCGGTCGTCGCGCGAGTTCAGCGTGCGCGAGGCCGCGTTCCTCGATCCCCAGGCGAACCCCGGCTTCTGGGTGGTGACGGTGGACCTGCCCGACGATGCGCCGCGCGGCGTCGTGCGCATCGCCGGCGAGCGCGCGCCGGTCGTCTGGCGTGAGCCCTGGCGCGCCCCCCGGCGCAGCGCCCCGCCCGCCCCCGTGACCCCAAGGCAGCGCGAGTCGCTCGACCTCTTCCGCCCCGCCGCGGCGAGCCCCGCCGATCGCTGGCGTCTGCGCCTTCTCGCCGACCGGCGCTCCCCCGGCATGCCGTCGCTGTCCACGCTCATCGAGAACTCGCTCGGCCACCCGGCGCTCGATGCGCTCGCGATGTCGCTTGCCGACCGGTGGCGCCTGGCCCTCTCGCTCGTCAGCGATGCGGACCCGGAACTGGCGGGTCGGCTCGGGACGGCGCTGACGCGCGTGGTCTTCGAGGGCGACCTGGCGATTCCCGCCTGGCCGGCCGACGACGCCGTCGCCGCGCGCCTGCTCGACCGCCTGCTCGACCCGATGCAGACACCGGCGGGGCGCGCCGAGATCGCGCAGGCGTGGCTCGACGAGCAGCCGCGCGCATTGGCGTGGGCGCTCGACGACGCCGGTGTGCGCCGCCCGGGCTCGGGGATCAATCCCGTGCGCATCGGCGTGGCCGAACTGGCCGGCGAGCGCGTGCTGGCCGGCGCGGAGACGCCAGACGGCCGGCGCGGGCCGCGCATCGGCGTCTCTCCGTACAGCGTCAGCGCGTGCGTGGTCGCCGTCACCGAGCGCGATGCCCCGACCTTCGTCCGTGCGCAGGTGGGTGAAGCGTCGATCGGCGTGCCCGTCGTCGCCTCGCCCGCGCCCGCGCAGCCCCCCGGCGCGCGCCTCGGTCCACTGACGCCCGTGCGCACCATGCGCGAGTGGCTCGCCGGCGCCGAGAGCGCCCCCGACAGCGCATGGGCGTCGGCGGCCCTGCTGACCAAGGACCCCGGCCGGGGCGTGTGGCGCCTCTATATCGAGTGCCGCGTCCCGCCGGACACCTTCATGACCGCGCGCGGCGCCGACGACATCGTGCGCGTCTTTCTCGGCGCCAGCGGGGCGCCCGCCTCCGTCCTGCGCGTCCGCGCCAGCGGCGAGGTCACCGATGAGGTCACCTTCGACGACCGCTCGAGCGACGCCACCGTCACGCGCGAGCGCGATCGCTGGACCGCCATCCTCCCGGTCCCGACGAACGCCATTGATCCCGACGGCGTCGTGCGCATTGCCCTCGAACGCCTCGACGCCGGCGGCGGACGCGCCACCTGGCCTCGCGCAGTCCTCCCCTGGCGCGCCGAGCCCGGGCGCGTCGCGATCGATCTGAACGCCTGGAACGAACTCCGGTCGAACCAGTGAACCGCGTTCACGTGCTCGTGAGCGGGCTTGTCACGATGACAATCGCCGGCGTGTGGCACAATGCGCCCCGGTTTCCGCAAGGCGGGCCATGCTGATCCGTCACCAGAACGGGGGCGGCCGTCGCCCCGCCGCACCCAGCACTCCGGAGGACCGCACATGCGCACCGCCATCGCCACCGCGACGATCGTCATCGCCACCGCCGGCGCACACGCCGCGCACGCGCAGCAGGGTGCGCCGACGCTCGAGGAGCGCATCGCCCGAATCGACGAGTCCGGCCGGCGCCTGCAGGCGCTGGGCGCCTTCGACGGCGTGCTCTTCGTTGCGCAGGGCGATAGCGAGCTGCTCGCGAAGGGGTACGGTCTCGCCGACAAGGAGCAGGGGCGCCCGTGGGAGGTCGAGACGGTCACGACGATCGGCTCGATCACCAAGCAGTTCACCGGCGCCGCGATCATGCTGCTCGACCAGGAGGGGCGCCTCGAGGTCACCGACACGATCGGCGACTACTGGCCCGATGCGCCCGCCGACAAGGCCGGCATCACGATTCACCAGTTGCTGACCCACAGCGCCGGCTTCCCCGGCGGCATCGGCCCTGATGAGGTGTACATCGGACGCGATGACTTCCTCGAACTCGCGTGGGGCACGGCGCTGCGCTTCGAGCCGGGCGCGCGATACGAGTACTCAAACGTCGGCTACTCCATCGCCGCCGCGATCGTCGAACTCGTCACCGACCAGCCGTACGAGGCGTTCATGCGCGAGCGGTTCTTCCTGCCGCTTGGGATGCGCGACACCGGCTACCGGGCGCCGGACTGGGCGCCGGAGCGCGTGGCCACGGGGTACCGCAACGGCCGGCGCTGGGGCACGGTGCTCGAGAAGCAGTCCGCCGAGGGCTTCTCGTGGCATCTGGTCGGCAACGGCGGCATCCACTCGACGGCGCGCGACATGCATCGGTGGTGGTCCTCAATCCGCGACAACGCCATTCTCGACGCCGAGCACACCGAGCTGTACCTCGCGCCGCACCAGGACGAGGGGGGGCAGGACTCCTTCTACGCCTACGGCTGGGTGAACTTCACTGCGCCGAGCGGCGAGCGGTTTCTGGCGCACAACGGGGGGAACGGCTACTACTTCGCCGATTGCGCGTACTTCCCCGAGCAGGACCTCTTCGCGTTCGTGGCGACCAACGACCCCGGGGCCGCGGCGGGCGATTCGCAGATGCTCTTTGAGTCCCTCGCCGGTGGCTTCCTCCCGCTCCCGCCTGACCCGGACACGGTTGATGTCGCGGCCCTCCGCGCCGCGGCGCAGGATCGCGCCCTCGCCTGGGTGGAGGCGGTGAACGCCGGACCGGACGCGTACGTGCGCTACGGCGCGGAGCAGCGACAGGACCGCGGCGCCGATGCGGCGCTCAACGAAGAGCGCCGGCGCGCGGCGCTCGACCTCGCCGAGCAGTTCGGGCGCCTGGAAGTGCTCGAGCACGAGCCCGGCGTCCTCGGGCAGCACCGGGTGCTCGTGCGCGCAACGAAGAACGGGCAGCGCATCGGGGTCGAGGTCTCGGTGTCGGCGACGGCGCCCTACCTCGTAGAGGCCATCGGGCTCGAGTTCCTGCAGCCGGGGGAGTGACGGCCCGGCCCTACTCGGCGCGCACGCACCGGAATGAGAACGACTCCCACCACGCGCCGGTCGCTTCATCCAGCGTGTGGTCGATCACGCTGAAGCGGTCGTCGCCCTCGCGGGTGAAGACCGAGCGCACGGTCTGCGCCGGCATGGCGTCGGTGAACTGCTTGGTCGCCAGCAGCGTCAGGGCGCCGGTGTCGGTGTCGTAGTCGCCCCGCTCGGTGAACATGATGTGGCTGGTGTGGCTCAGCCACACGCTCTCGTAGCGGTCGTCCACCGGGTTCCAGGTGAGGTAGCAGGTGAAGGCGTAGGCGCGGTCGAACGCCTCGCCGTACGCAGCCTCGAAGGTCATCTTCAGGTGCGTGCCGCCCCAGACGACTTCGTTCGTCCACTCGGCGCGCTGGGGGACGGGGTCGCCGTCCTGCGCGGTGCGCATTGTGCCTTCGCCCTGCCAGCGGCCGACGAGCCACGATATCGCGCTGACGCGTTGGACAATCTCTGCGCGAGGATCAGTCGGCTGCTGCATGGCGAGGATCCCGGCGACGATGAGCGCGGCGTGGAGCATCTGCGCATTGTGCATCATCCAAGCCGCGATCGGGAGATCGCGGGCTGGGCGGGGCGAGGGAACAGCGCCCGAGCGATGGATCGAGCGTCGCCGCGAGGCGCCGATCGTCGTTGCGTACGCCGGCGCGGCCCGCGTTCTTCCGAACGCGGCTTGGAATGAAAAACCCCCACGCCGGGGCGCGGGGGCTTTGGGTGATTGCATTGTCGTCCGGGCTTCAGCCGGCGGCCATTGCGGCGGCCTTCTTCTTCGCGTCGTCGAGCGTGCCGACGTACATGAAGGCGCCCTCAGGCAGGTCGTCGCCCTCGCCGTTGCAGAGGCGCTCGAAGGAGTCGATCGTCTCCTCGAGGCTCGTGAAGACGCCGGCGAAGCCGGTGAACTGCTCGGCGACGAAGAAGGGCTGGCTGAGGAAGCGCTCGATCTTGCGGGCGCGCTGCACGGTCAGCTTGTCCTCTTCCGACAGCTCGTCGATACCGAGGATGGCGATGATGTCCTGCAGGCTCTTGTAGCGCTGGAGGATCGACTGCACCCGACGGGTCACCTCGTAGTGACGCTCGCCCAGGATGCTCGGGTCGAGGATGCGGCTCGTGGAGGCGAGCGGATCGACGGCGGGGTAGATGCCCTTCTCGGCGATGCCACGCGCCAGCACGACGAACGCGTCGAGGTGGGCGAAGGTCGTGGCGGGGGCCGGGTCGGTCAGGTCGTCGGCGGGCACGTACACGGCCTGCACCGACGTGATGGCGCCGCGGCTCGTCGAGGTGATCCGCTCCTGCATCTGGCCCATCTCGGTCGAGAGCGTCGGCTGGTAGCCCACGGCGCTCGGCATGCGCCCGAGAAGTGCGGAGACCTCAGAGCCGGCCTGCGTGAAGCGGAAGACGTTGTCGACGAAGATCAGCGTCTCCTTGCCGGAGGAGTCGCGGAAGTCCTCGGCCATGGTCAGGGCGGAAAGCGCGACGCGGAGACGCGAGCCCGGGGGCTCGTTCATCT
>JBICHM010000306.1:0-10091 GCA_043101835.1 Phycisphaerales bacterium
CGAGGCCGTACATCACATCGGCGCCCTCAGCCACTGGATCGGCGACCTCGCCCAGCCCCTGCACACCACCATCCACCACCACGGCTGGATCGGCCCCAACCCCGAGGGCGACACCACCGAGTACGCCTTCCACGCGTACATCGACTCGGGCGTGCTCGACCACCACGGCCTCGTCTACGCCACCGTCAAGCCCCTCGCGACGGTCAGCGTGCCCGAGATCGACCCCGCTGACCCCTGGCCGTCGGTGCTCTGGCACATCGAGGAATCCTTCAGCCAGCTCGAGCGCACCTACCGCTACGAGCGCGACGGCGTGCTGACCACCGAGTGGGGCAAGCGCTTCATCTGCGACCGCCTCTCCCACGGCGCCGGCACGCTCGCCGGCCTCATCGCCGCGGCGTGGAGCGCCGCCGAACCGACCGACGACGAACGCGAGGCGTTCTGGCGGTATGAGGCGGGGAGCCCGATGGGTAATGCGCGGTGAGATCGGGACGCTCGTTGAAGTCGGCCGGCCTCGATGCGCTCGTGGCTGACTACAAGGAGGCCGCCCGCCTCCATGGCGAGTTCACAGAGTCCGGCGATCACAAGGCCACCAACAAGGCGCACGACAAGATCGCGACGATCTACGCCGAACTGCGTCATCGTGGCGAGGATGCGCAGCGCAAGCTTCTGCCGCTGCTACGAGATCGTGATCCTTCCGTGCGCTGCTGGGCTGCTGCACACGCGCTCGACTTCGCACCACATGAGGGTGCGCCCGTACTTCAGTCTCTCGCGCAGAATCAGTGCGGGTTCCTGGGATTCGGTGCGAAGATGACGCTCCGTGAGTGGGAGGCTGGCCGCCTGCGATTTCCCTGATCTGGCCACGCTCCAGCACGGCGACGAGCGCAAGACCCGTCGCAGCCTCGATACACTCCCCATCGGAAACGCCCACGCCGCCGCCCCGGACGGGCGCCCCGTCCGTGCCCGGCGCGTTGAGCTAGCGAGCACGCTCGCGATGTCGCTCTTGATCATCTACGCAACGCGCAACGATCTGCTCACGCTGCTCGCCGAGGTCGAGTCGGCCCGAGCAATCTCGTACACGCAGGCCGGCCTCTCCGGCACCAAGCAGCTTCGGAGCTTTCTACGCGCCGACCAAATCCCCAGGCTCGGCGAGGTCGCTGCGCTGAGTCCCCATCATTGTGACCGCTGGCTGATCGCTTCGGCTGATGCGCAGCTCACGATCAGAGAAGTGCCGCAGCGCCGCGGCGGTGTGAAGTTCTCCATCGATCAACAGTTGAACCCCGACACCATCGCATTCCTGCCCGGTGGTCAGCTCGATGCGAAGACCTTCGGGGCGGGCAACATCAGCACAGCCACTGCGTCTCCGATATCTGCAGATCTATTCAAGACCTTTCGCAAGATCGCCGGGAAGAGATGGGCCTCCATCCAGTCGTGGGCGGTCGGCCCACAGGCAGAAGCAATCCTTGATGCCGGCGGGCGCCTGAGCCAGGGGCTGCACCCGAACTACGACCTCCGCCGCTGACCCCGCTTCGTTGGATTGCCGAGCCGCTCGCACCAGTCGGCGCAGCACCCGGCCCGCCCTCCCGTACACTTCCCCCATCGGAATCGCCCACGCCGCCGCCCCGGACGGGCGCCCCGTCCGTGCGCGGCGAATCCATGGAGGAACCCATGCGCACCCTCACCCGATGCCTCGTCGCCTCGTCGATCGCGCTGGCCAGCCTCGCGCTGCCCGGCCTCGCGACCGCCGACGGCATGACCCTCAAGCAGCTCGCCGCGCTGCAGAACGTCACCGACGCGACCATCAGCCCCGACGGGTCGATGATCGCCTACACGAAGCTCGTCCCGCGCATCGTCGGGAAGGGCGACGACGGCGGTTCCTGGAACGAACTGCACCTGATCGACGCCGACGGCCAGAGCCGGCCGTTCATCACCGGCCAGGTGAATGTCTCCAGCATCGACTGGACGCCCGACAGCCGCGCCATCACCTTCCGCGCGAAGCGCGACGGCGACAAGCACACCCGCCTGTACGCCATCCCCGTCGCCGGCGGCGAGGCGCGCGCCATCGCCACGCTCGAGACCGCCATCAACGACTACTGGTTCAGCCCCGACGGGAGCCAGGTCGCGCTCCTGGCCTTCGAGCCCGAGGACGCCGCGCGCAAGAAGGAGAAGGAACTCGGCTTCGATCAGTACGTCTTCGAAGAGGAGTGGACGCCCCGGCGCCTCTACATCCAAACGCTCGAGGGCGACAGCGAGCCCCGCATGCTCGAGTTCGAAGGATCGGTGCAGAGCGTGCAGTGGTCGCCCGCCGGCGACCGCCTCGCCATCGCCGTCACGCCGCGCGAGCTCGTCGATGACACCCTCATGTTCCAGCGCCTGCGCATCATCGACACCGACGGGAAGGTGCTGACGCGCATCGAGAACGTCGGCAAGCTCGGCGATTACGATTGGAGCACCGACGGCACGCACCTGGCCTTCATCAGCGCCGCGACGCTCAACGACACGGCCGCGGGCCGACTCATGGTCGCCTCGCCCGACAGCGGCGACTTCCGCGATGTCATGCCCGACCTCGAAGCGCATGTCATGGACATCGAGTGGCAGACCGACGACACGATCGCCTTCATCAGCCACGAGGGCGTCCACGCGCGACTCGGCACCGTCCGCCACAACGGCACGCACCCGGCCACCCTCGCCAACCACGGCGGCCCGATCTGGGACACCCTCTCGATCGGCGCCAACGGACGCATCGCCCTCGTCGGCAGCACGCCCGAGCACCCGGCCGAGCTCTTCGTCATGGACGCCGGCGGCTCCACGCCCGAGCGCCTCACCAACAGCAACCCCTGGCTCGATGAGGTCGATCTCGCCCGCCAGGAGGTCGTCACCTACCCGGCGCGCGATGGCCTCGAGATCGAGGGCATGCTCGTCTACCCGCTCGATTATCAGGAGGGCACGCGCTACCCGCTGATCCTCGCTGTCCACGGCGGGCCGGAGAGCCACTACTCCAACGGCTGGCTCACCCGCTACAGCCTGCCCGCCCAGCACGCCGCGGCGGAGGGCTACTTCATGTTCTTCCAGAACTACCGCGGGTCCACCGGACGCGGCGTCGAGTTCGCGCTCACCAGCCAGGGGCGCGCCGCCAAGGAAGAGTTCGACGACCTCGTCGACGGCGTCGACTACCTGATCGAGGAAGGCCTCGTCGATGGCGACAAGGTCGGCATCACCGGCGGCTCCTACGGAGGATACGCCTCCGCGTGGGGCGCGACCTACTACTCCGACCGCTTCGCCGCGAGCGTGATGTTCGTCGGCATCAGCGAGCTGATCAGCAAGCTCGGCACCACCGACATCCCGCTGGAGGAATACCACGTTCATGCGCGCGCCTGGCCGTGGGAGGACTGGGACCGCGCCCTGGCCGCCAGCCCCCTGCACTATGTCACGCAGGCGAAGACGCCCATCCTCATCCTGCATGGCGACAGCGACCCGCGCGTCGACCCGCGCCAGAGCGAGATCCTCTACCGCTACCTGAAACTGCAGAACAACCCGCCGCCCGTGCGCCTCGTCTTCTACCCCGGCGAAGGCCACGGCAACCGGCGCGCCGCCTCGCGCTACGACTACTCCCTCCGCGTCATGCGCTGGATGAATCACTACCTCAAGGGCCCCGGCGGCGACCCGCCCCCGCCCGCCATCGATTACGACCTCGACAGCGAGGACGAGGGGTGAGCCGGCAGCCCAACAGCGCCACCGAAGCGCGCATCGTCAACATCCCGCAGGCCTTCGACTCGTTCCACGAGCACTGGTCGCCGCGCATCGCCGGGCATGTCTCCGGCCACGAGGTGCGCCTCGCGAAGCTCAAGGGCGCGTTCATCTGGCACAAGCACGATGACGCCGACGAGCTGTTCTTCATCCAGAAGGGCGCCATGCGCATGGAGCTGCGCGACCGCACGCTCGAACTGAAGACGGGCGACATGGTCGTCATCCCCGCCGGCGTCGAGCACCGGCCCGTCGCCGATGAAGAGTGCTGCGTCTTCCTCATCGAGCCGGCAGGCACCCTGAACACCGGCGAGCACGCCGACAGCGAGCGCACGCTGCGGACGCTCAAGACCCTCTGATACCGTGTGCCGCTGCTCGCCGCTGCTCCGAGCGGCGCAGCAGTGCGGCCTGCAAGAGGAACGCGAAGGGCGCGAAGAGACGCGAAGAAAGACAGGCCCCAACGCGGAGGAAGACAGAGGAAGTCGGAGGGGGTTCGCATCGGATCCCCAACTCCGTTTCCCTCTGTCTTCCTCTGCGTTCATTCCTTCCGAACTTCGCGCCGCTTCGCGCCCTTCGCATTCCATCTCCCCCCGGGGAATCTCCCTGATCGTCGCCCATACGGATCCGGGGCCGGGCGCGCGTGCCTGGAACATCGTTCTCAGGGTGCGTGCGCAATTCCGCGCCGCTTTTCGGCCGGAGATCCAGCCATGACCATCGCTCGCACCGTTGCGTTCGTGCTCGCCGCCGCGTGCTCGAGCGCCGCCCTCGCCGGAGACCTGACGCCCCCGGGCGCGCCGACCTCCACGATGAAGACGCTCGACCAGGTCGAGCCGCGCACGCCCATCGGCCAGGCCGATGTGCCCTTCACCATCACCCGCGCCGGCTCCTACTACCTGACAGAAAACCTCTTCCCCGCCAATCTCAACGACCCCTTCGTCATCGAGGTCGCCGCGGACGATGTCACGCTCGACCTCATGGGCTTCCGCATCGAGGGCGCCACCGAGGTCACCACCGCCAACTACGGCGTCGCGGTCAACACGCAGGTGCAGAACGTCGTCGTCCGCGACGGCACGATCACGAAGTGCCGGTTCAGCGGCGTCGAGGCGCTCCTCGCCGACGGCGTCAACCTTGAGTCGCTGCGCCTCACTTTCAACGGCACGGACGGCGCACGCGTCGGCGATCGCAGCCGCGTCGAGAACTGCACCGCGTTCGGCAACGAGAACACCGGCGTCACCGTCGTCGGCGGGGGTGTAGTCATCCGCAACACCATCGCGGAGGGCAACGCGATCGACGGCATCGACGCCGGCGCCAGCACCTCGATCGAGAACTGCACCGCCGACAGCAATGGCCGCTACGGCATCCTCGTCGCCGCGGGATCGACCGCCGTCAACTGCACCGCGCTCAACAACGGCCAGGACGGCTTCTTCACCGTCGGCGGCAGCGTGCTCACCGGCTGCGCCGCCTACGCCAACGGCCTCAGCGGCTTCCGCAGCAACGCGCGCGCCACCTTCATCGAGTGCTCCGCGATCAGCAACGACGAACACGGCTTCGAGCTTTCCTCCAGCGCCGTCGTCCGCGACTGCTCGAGCAACCAGAACGCCATGAGCGGCTTCCACCTCGCCGATGGCGTCGACAACTGCCGCATCGAGGGCAACAGCGCCACCGGAAACAACATCGGCTTCGCCGTCGTGGGCGCGGCGAATGTCGTCGTCGGCAACAACGCCGCCACCAACGGGTTCTCCGACTACGTCATCGTGGCCGGCAACCTCGCCGGCCCCATCGTGACCAGCGCGAACATCGCGGCGAACACCAACCCCAGCGCGAACTACGAGCAGTAAGCCCGGGGGCTTCCCCCTGATTACAGACATTCACCCGCAACGGGCCCGGCGCGACCGGGCCCGTTGTCGTTGAGAGGGTGCGGGCGCACTTCCGCGACCGCCAACCGATTCGGGAGTCCGCCATGAACACCCCACGCCTGTTCGCCTGCTTCCTCGCCGCCGCGTGCGCAGCCGGCGCCCTCGCCGGGCCGCTGACGCCCCCCGGCGCGCCCGCGCCCACGATGAAGACCATCGAGGAGGCCGAGCCCCGCGCCTTCATCAGCCAGGCCGATGTGCCCTTCACCATCACCAAACCCGGCTCGTACTACCTCAGCGAGAACCTCTTCCCCGTCGGCGTCGGCGGTCCATTCGTCATCCGCATCGTCGCCGACAACGTCACGCTCGACCTCCGCGGCTTCGCCATCTTCGGCGCCACCGAGGTCGCGACCGCCCTCGACGGCGTGCTCGTCGACCCCGACGTCGAGAACGCGACCATCCACAACGGCGCCATCTCCTTCTGCCTCGACCACGGCGTCAACGCCGACGGCGCAAGCTTCGTCACCATCTCATCGATGGGCGTCTCGCGCAGCGGCGACGACGGCGTTGTCGTCGGCTCCGGCGCCGTGATCCGTGACTCGCACTTCTATCGCAACGGTGGGCGCGGCGTTCTGGCGACCGGTGTAGGCGGCGCTATCGAGAACTCCGTCGCCGAGAACAACAGCACGGGCTTCTTCACCGCCGACGGCATGGCCGTCTCCAACAGCACCGCATCACTGAACTCCTTCGGCTTCTTTGTCGGCGACGGCGCCACCCTCGAGAACTGCGCCGCCATCGAGAACACCCAGCGAGGATTCGGCGGCGGCCCCGCCGTCTTCATGCACTGCACCGCCACCCGCAACGGCATCGACGGCTTCAACACCAGCGCAGGATCGCGCCTCTACAACTGCACGGCCGATCAGAATCAAAGCAACGGCTTCCGCCTGCCCGGCGACTCCCATGCGCGTGACTGCTCGGCCAACGCCAACGGTCTCAACGGCTTCGCCGTCGCCACGCAGGACAACCGCCTCGACGCCTGCAGCGCCTACGAGAACGGCACAAACGGCTTCAGCGTCACCGGCTCGGGCAACCTGCTCGTCCGCAGCAGCGCCGGCGACAACACGGGAAGCAACTTCAACATCGGCGCCGGCAACCTCGTCGGCCCCATTGTCACCCCCGCCAACATCGCCGTCAGCGCCAATCCCCACGCCAACTACGAGCAGTAAGCGACGGCGTCGAAGAGACAAAGAGACGGAGAGACGAAGTGGTTGCGAGGCGTGCGACCCCGCGCTTCCCCACCTCGTCTCTCCGTCTCTGCATCTGTGCGTCTCTTCTCCCTCCCCTTCCGACCCCTCCCCTCCCTATTCTCATACCCCATGCGCTTCCTCTTCCTCGGCACCGGCACCTCGGGCGGCGTTCCCATCATCGCCTGCGACTGCGCCACCTGCCGGTCCGACGACCCGAAGGACAACCGCACCCGCACCGGCGCCGCGGTCCGCTGGACCGATGAGGAAGGCCTGGAGCGCATCGTCCTCCTCGACGCCACGCCCGATCTGCGTGTGCAGGCCATCCGCCACGACCTGCGCCGCTGCGACGCCATCCTCTTCACCCACAACCATGTCGACCACATCTTCGGGCTCGACGAGGTCCGACGATTCAACGCCGTGATGCCCCGCGCAGCCGACGGGCGCTTCGAGCCCATCGGCGTCTACGCCGAGCCCCACACCATGGAGGCGCTCAGGCGCGTCTACAAGCACATCTTCGACCAGCACGAAAATGTGAACGCCTCCTTCGTCGCCACCCTCGACCCGCGCCCCCTCGCCCCCGGCGAGCCGCTCGACATCCACGGCCTGCGCTTCACGCCCATCCGCCTCATGCACGGCCGACTGCCCATCGTCGGCTTTCGCATCGAACCCGCGCCGGGCTCGCACCTCAGCGCCGACTGGCTCCCGCTCGCCTACTGCACCGATGTCAGCGACATCCCCGCCGACACCCAACCCCACCTCGAGGGCCTGGCCACCCTCGTCCTCGACGGCCTCCGCTGGAAACCCCACCCCACCCACCTGACGATCGACCAGGCTGTCGAAACCGCCGCCGCAATCGGCGCCCCGACCACCTGGCTGGTGCACATCGCCCACCAGGTGAGACACGCCGACGGCGAGGCCCGCACCCCCGACACGGTGCGCCTGGCATGGGACGGGCTGGAACTCGGGTAGACTCCGCGCCCATGCCGACCCACCGCCTCCGTCGCCTCGCGCCCGCAACGCTGCTCTCCCTCGCGGTGTTCCTTGCGCCGGCCGGTTGCGGGGCGTCGTTCAAACGCAACCCGCTCCCGTCCGCGCTCGCCGGCGCCGCCGTCATCCCCGGAGCGCCCGATGCGCGCACCTGGGCCGACACCGACAATGTCACCACACCCGACGGCGAGCGCCGCCTCGCGACGATCGTCGAGCAGGCGACCGCCAGCGGGCTGGTCGATGCGCCCTCCCACTGGCTCGTGCTCTCCGGCGGCGGCGCCAACGGCGCCTACGGCGCGGGACTCCTCGTCGGATGGACCGAACGCGGCGATCGCCCGCAGTTCAGCCGCGTCACCGGCGTCAGCACCGGCGCCCTCATCGCCCCATTCGCCTTCCTCGGCCCCGCATACGACGACCGCATGCGCGAGGTCTACACCACCGTCTCCACGAAGGACATCGTCCGCGAGCGCGGCGTCCTGACCGCCCTCAACAGCGACGCCTTCACCAGCACCAAGCCGCTTCAGCGACTCCTCGCCAAACACATCGACGGCGAACTGCTCGACGCCATCGCCGCCGAGCACCGGCGCGGACGCCGCCTCGTCATCGTCACCACCAACCTCGACGCCCTCCGTCCCGTCGCCTGGGACCTCGGCGCCGTCGCCACCAGCGACGCCCCCAACCGCGTCGAACTGGCGCGCAACATCCTTCTGGCCAGCGCCTCCATCCCCGGCGCCATGCCTCCCGTCTACTTCGAGGTCGAAGCCGGCGGGCGACGGTTTGACGAGATGCATGTCGACGGCGGCGCCACCGCGCAACTGTTCACCTACGCCGCGGGCGTCGACGCCCGCGCCGCGATCGAACGCCTCGGCATCGATGCGCCCACCCTCTACATCATCCGCAACGCCCGCCTCGACCCGGAGTGGGAGACCGTCCGCCCTCGCCTTGGCGCCATCATCGGGCGCACCATCACCTCGCTGATCCGCACCCAGGGCCTCGGCGATCTCTACCAGTCGTACCTGCTCAGCCAGCGCGACGGCTTCGACTTCCGCCTCGCGTACATCCCCGAGGACTTCGACCTGGAGCCGGCCGAGTCCTTCGACCCCGTCTACATGACCGCACTCTTCGAGCGAGGCCGGGCCGCCGCCGCGGACGGCTACCCGTGGGCCACCGCGCCCCCCGGCTACGACCCCAGCGACGAATGACCCGAACCGAATCCTGACCTGGTCAGCGGTCGCGCCGCCCCGCCAGCGCCTCCGCGTGTCCCCCCTTCGTGCCTCCGTGCCTGCGTGCCTCCGTCGCTTGCAACGGCTACACTCCTCCCCCCATGGCCAAGACACGCGAAATCAAGGGCCGGATGAAGGCGGTCGCCAACATCCGTCGCATCACCAAGACGATGCAGATGATCGCGACGAGCAAGTTCGCCCGCGCGCAGCAGCAGGCGACCGCCGCGAAGCCCTACGTCAACGGCGTCTTCGAGCTCGTGCGCGAGCTCGCCGCCACCGCCGGCGACATCGAGCACCCGCTCATCAACGGCGCCGGCCTCTCCGACGCCGAGCTCGCGAAGAAGCCCGAGGTCATCCTCCTGCTTACGAGCGATCGCGGGCTCTGCGGCCCATACAACAACAACGTCCTCCGCATGGCCATTGCCCACCTGCGCGCCATGGCCACCCCCGTCGAGACCGAGCTCGTCGGCAAGAAGGGCGTTAACTTCCTCCGCTTCAACAAGGTCGCGGTCACGCGCCAGCACACGCACTTCGGCGACGCCCCGCGCCGCGAGGATGTCGATCGCCTCGCGCAGGAATACATGGACCGCTTCATCAAGGGCGAGATCGCCTCGGTGAAGATCGCCACGACGCGCTTCATCAGCGCCGGCAAGCAGACCGCCGAGATGGTCCAGCTTCTGCCCCTCAAGCCCCCGGCCGCCGACGACGCCGCCAAGGGCCCCGCCGCGATCTAC
Organism: Phycisphaerales bacterium; assembly: GCA_043101835.1. Taxonomy (GTDB): domain Bacteria; phylum Planctomycetota; class Phycisphaerae; order Phycisphaerales; family UBA1924; genus JBICHM01. The sequence continues at coordinate 9,786 of JBICHM010000306.1, forward strand.
GAGTTCACCCCTGATCGCGACGAACTGCTCGACGACCTGCTCCCCACCGCCGTCAAGGCGACGCTCAACCAGATCTTCGCCGAGGCCATCGTCAGCGAGCACGTCGCGCGCATGATCGCGATGAAGGCCGCCACCGACGCCGCCGGGCGCATGGGCAAGGAACTGAGCCGCAAGTTCAACCGCGCCCGCCAGGCCCAGATCACCACCGAGCTCACCGAGATCATCGGCGGCGTCGCCGCGCTCGAGTGATCCCCCACCTCTCCCCTTGAGGGAGAGGTCGACGAGCGAAGCGAGTCGGGTGAGGGG
>JBICHM010000307.1:0-28799 GCA_043101835.1 Phycisphaerales bacterium
GGCGTCTGCCTCAACTGGGGGTGCATCCCCTCGAAGAGCCTGCTGGCCAACGCCGAGCTCTACGAGAAGTGCGCCGGCCAGGCCGACGACTGGGGCCTCGAGTTCGACAAGCTCCGCGTGAACTGGGAGAAGGTCATCAGCCGCAGCCGCGGCGTGGCCGACAAGCTCAACAAGGGCGTGGCCTTCCTCTTCAAGAAGAACAAGGTCGAGCACTTCGCCGGGCACGCCAAGATCGTCAGCGCGCGCAAGAACGGCGAGCCGTGCCGCGTGGAGATCCACGACGTCGACGTGAAGGAGACGCTCACGCACGCTCCCGCCGAGGTGAAAGGCACTCGCGAGACGATCACCGCCGACAACATTCTCGTCGCCACCGGCTCGGTGGCGCGCGACCTGCCCTTCGCCCGCTTCGACGGCGAGATGATCATCGGCGCGCGCGAGGCGATGACCCTGCCCGAGCGCCCCGAGAGCCTGATCGTCGTGGGCGCCGGCGCGATCGGCATGGAGTTCGCCTACTTCTACAACACCTTCGGCACGAAGGTCACGGTCGTCGAGATGCTGGACCGCATCCTCCCCGTGGAGGACAGCGACATCTCCAAGGGCCTGGAGAAGATCTACAAGAAGCACGGCATGGACCTCCGCACCGGCCACACCGTGCTCGACATCAAGAAGGACAAGAAGAAGGTCAAGGTCACCATCGCGCCGGCGAAGGACGGCAAGGCCGATGAGTCGAAGAAGCAGACCATCGAGGCCGACAAGGTGCTCCTGGCGATCGGCGTGAAGGGGCGATACGACGGTCTGTTCGACGACTCGCTGGGCCTCGAGACTGTGAAGGACCACATCAAGACCGACTACACGCCGCCGAAGCCCGGCGACGACCCGGCGCCCGCGCTGACCTACCAGACGAACCTGCCGGGCGTCTACGCGGTGGGCGATGTCATCGGTCCGCCGTGGCTGGCCCACGTGGCCAGCGAGGAGGCGATCCTCTGCGTCGAGCGGATCGCGGGCCACGACCCGATTCCGATCGACTACACGGTCATCCCCGGCTGCACCTACTGCCACCCGCAGGTGGCCAGCGTCGGCTTCACGGAGCGGGCGCTGCAGGAGCAGGGTCTCAAGAAGGGCGAGGACTACGAGGTCGGCAGCTTCAACCTGATGGCCCACGGCAAGGCGATCGCCGCGAACACCAATGAAGGTGTCGTGAAGATCATCCGGGGCCTGCCCCGGGGCGAGATCCTCGGCGCCCACCTCCTGTGCGATCAGGCGACGGAGCTGATCAGCGAGATGGGCCTGGCCCGCCGCCTCGAGGCGACGACCGAGGAGATCATCGCGACGATCCACGCCCACCCGACGATGTACGAGGCGCTCCACGAGGGCGCCCTGGCGTCGGAGGGGCGGGTGATTCACGCCTGAGATCCCGCCCCCCGGTTGGGTGATTGCCGGGTCTTGCTGGATCGCGGGACATCCGGCGCCGTTTTTGGGCTCGCGCCTTGATTCCATGTGGATGATGTGGTTTCCTTCAAGGGAATCCACCCAGTGGAGCCGGTGCGTCCGGGAGGGATTTGTTCGGGATCACCCGAACAGGCGGGCGCTCGGTTCACACCCTTAATGCGTGTTGCAGGAGAAAAGCACGATGAAGTCATCCCTGGCCGCCGGAGCGCTCGCCGGCTGCGTTGGTGTCGCGGCAGTCGCCGCGAGCATCACGACCCCCGGAGCGACCGCTCGGAACATGGAGGGCGTGAGCCAGAGCCACGCCGAGACAACGGTCCCGACGCCTGCCGAAGTCATCGCCGGCGTCGCCCCCATGATGTTCGACTTTGCAGACGAGCCGATCGCGATTGAGCGGGACGGCATCTGCATGATCTTCGCCCCCGGCACCTCGCCGGAGTACATGGAATACGCGATGAAGCGTTGGGGCCAGCTTCCCGACGCGCTTCGCTTCGAGGCCAACGATCGCTGGTTCGGATTCTCGAACAACGACCCGGTCTCGCTGACCTATTCGTTTCCGCCGGACGGCACGAATCTGAGCGGCCAGGGCGGCAGCGGCAACCTGAACATCATGAACGCGCAGTTTGACGCGGTGTTCGGCAATGCGCTGTGGAAGAGCCTCTTCCGCCAGTCGTTCGATGCGTGGGAAGCCGCGACCGGGAACATCTACACAGAGGTCTCCGACGACGGCGCGAGTTGGCCGTTCACCGGCGTGAGCGCGTCGCGCGGCCACATCCGCATTGTGGGCGAAGTGCTCGACGGTCCCGGCGGCGTCCTGGCCTTCAACTACTTCCCCGACACCGGCGACATGTTCATGGACACCGGTGACCTGACGGGCAGCAACTTCGGCAACCCGAACAACAACTACCGCTTCCTGCGGAATGTGATCATCCACGAGAACGGCCACGGCATGGGCCTGAGCCACTCCTGCCCCGTGCAGGGCTCCAAGCTCATGGAGCCGTTCATCAACACCTCGTTCGACGGCCCGCAGATCGACGACGTGCTCGGGATGCAGATCCTGTACGGCGACAAGTTCGAGCCGAACAACAACACCGCCACCGCGGCGACGCCGGGCGAGAGCGGGATCGTGCCCGACACGACGAAGCTCAACTCGCGACTGAGCATCGATGCGAGCGGCGACACCGATCTCTTCCGGATTTCGGTCGTCGACACGTCGACCCTCTCGGTCAGCGTGACGCCGCAGACCGGCTCGTACCTCGCCGGCCCGCAGCTTGGCAGCGGTTGCCCGGTGCCGGGCGGCGGGTGGCCGACCGCGAATGTCGGCGACAATGCCAACCTGCGCATCGAGATCCTCAACGGCGCCGGCTCGCAGATCGGCCTGCAGGATGTCAACGGCCTCGGGCAGGGTGAGTCGATCCCGTCCTTCACGCTCCCGACTGCTGGCGACTACTTCATCCGGATCTCGGGCTCGTCGTGGACGGACATTCAGCTCTACAACATGACCACGACGATCACCGGCGGCGGCTGCCCCGGCGATTTCAACGGCGACGGTTCGGTCAACGGCTCTGACCTGGGCATCCTGCTGGGCGCCTGGGGCAGCGCAGCGAACTTCCCGCCCGCCGACCTGAACGGCGATGGGAGCATCGACGGCGCCGACCTGGGCCTGATGCTCGGTTGCTGGACAAGCTGATTCTGCACCTGGGTGGATGGGTATACGAGGGGGTCGGCGGAAGCGCCGGCCCCCTTTTTCCTTCGCTCCGTACGGCCGGGGCGGATTGCGGGCCCGCGCGGCCCGATGAAGTTCTCGGCGCGTGCCTTGCCACGCGCTGGCGCGGGGCGATATGCTCCGCCCTCTGCGGGGTGTAGCGCAGCTTGGTAGCGCGTCTCGTTCGGGACGAGAAGGTCGCAGGTTCGAATCCTGTCACCCCGATTGCGAACCTCCAACCCCGCACGCCGGTCGGCGTGCGGGGTTTTCGTTTGCGCCCCGCTCGCTCTTGAAGGGCGTGAGACCATCGCAGCGTCGCCATGGGTCGCCCGGTATGCGACACTCTCGTGCGTGCCGCCACCGGGGGACTCGATTTGCTGACTCGACGCGCGTTTCTTGGTCGTGCCTGTGTTGCGAGCGCTCACGCGGCGATCCTCGGCGCAGGCGTCGGGTGCGTCGCGCCCGATCGGCGCGGGGCGGCACGCGCGCCCGAGGCGCCGCTGCCGGAGCCGGTCGTCGCGCCGCCCGGCGCGCCGATGATCGAGCATGCCGAGGTTTCCTCCGGCCCGTTGCTGCTGCCAAGCCCCGACTGCTCGCCGGGACGCGTCATGCGATGCGTCGCGGGCGTGCGCCCGTATCGCGAGGGCGGGGTGCGCATCGAGGTTCAGCGGGTCGGCGATCACTGGATCGCGCACCACTACGGGCACGGGGGCGCGGGGATCACGCTTGCGCCGGGGACGGCGGCGGAGGTCGTCCGCCGGCTCGCGTCATTGGGCGCGCCGCTGCGTGAGGCGGCGGTGCTGGGCGCAGGCGTCGCCGGGCTGATGACGGCGCACACCCTGCTGGACGCGGGGTGTCGCGTGACGATCTACACGGATCGACTCCCGCGCGACACGACCTCGTGGGTGGCGGGCGGGCAGTGGGCGCCGGCGGGCGTCGGCGCGGGAACGCCCGGGTTCGCGCGTCATTGCGCCGAAGCGTTGCGCTGGTATGAGCGACGCCTCGGTGAGGAGTTCGGCGTCTTCCGTCGTCCGAACTATGTCGTTGGTCCGGGAGGCGGTGGATTCAGCCGTTTGCCTCGCGGCCTGCTGCCGGCGGCGCGGACGGTTGATCCGCTTCCATTTGCGGGCGCAACGCGGCGCGGGCTGGTGTACGAGACACTGCTCGTGGAGCCGCCGCGGATGCTCACGCGCCTGAGCGAAGAGGTGTTCGAGCGCTGCGAGAGCGTGGAGCGTCGGCGGTTCGTGGATGCCGACGAGTTTCTCGACCTGCCGGAGCGGACTGTCGTGAACTGCCTCGGCCTCGGGGCGCGCGATGTAGCCGGTGACGCGTCGGTCGTGCCCATCCGCGGACAGCTGGCGCTGCTCGAGGCGCAGGACCTGCCGTACCTGTTAAGCCACCGGGGGTATATGTTCCCGCGCTCCGACGCCGTCGTGCTGGGCGGCACCTACGAGCGCGGCGTGGAGTCGCTCGCGATCGACGCGCCGACCTGCGATCGGATCCGCCGACGCACGGAGTCGTTCTTCATGTCGTGACCGTCGCGGCCTCGCTGCGCTCTGCGCCGGCGATGATCCGCTCGGCCATGGTCTTCGCGACGCGGGCCGGCGCTCCCGGATCGGCCCCGCCGTTGCGCACCTTGCCGACCACCTGCGCCGTAACGATCGCGCCCTCGAGGAGGATGTTGAGCTGTTCGGCCGTCCCGTCGGGGTCATGGAGCGCGCAGGCCTCACAGAGCTCCCGGAGGTAGCGCACGATCGCTTCCTTGTGCTCAGCGGCCACTTGGCGCGGGGCGGAGCGCGGATCGGAGAACTCCGCGGCGGTGTTGATGAACATGCAGCCGCAGAACTCGTCGCCGGCAAACCAGTCCTCGTGGTAGTCGAAGACGGCGAGCAGGCGCTCGCGTGGCGACTTTGCGCGCGACTCGACGAACTTCACCATGCGGTTGCGGAAGATCTCGTCGCGCCGGCGGAGCGCGGCGATGAGCAGCTCGTCCTTGCTCTTGAAGTGGCTGTAGAGGGTCATGCGGCTGAGGCCGCCCTCCTCGAGGATGCTGTCGAGGGCGCTGGCCTGGAAGCCGTGGCGGTAGAAGACGCGCATGGCGGCGTCGATGAGGTCCTCGCGTCGGCTTGGGGGCATGGCGGTCTCGCTCGTGCTTGGATGCATACAGACTGACTGACCAGTATACCACCCGATATCACGGGACGCAAAAGCGGCCTTCAGGTTCCCTGGATAGCGTCACTCCTTGCCAGAAACCGCGCGAAATGCTCCGATTCCCGGATTTTGGCGTCCCGTGGGTTGAAGTATACTGACTAGTCAGTATAGTTGCCCTCGGCGTCGAGGTTGACCGGCGCCACCGCCCAGTGCGGTTCGCGCCGAGGCCGGGTGTTCCGGGCGCCACGCGAGCCGCGAGCCAGAGAGGAGGCCGCCGATGGCCACCACGACGCCGACAGGGACACCGGGCGTGCTCGCCCCCCCATTCACGCGAGAGAGCGCGATTCTGAAGGTCAGGGCGGCGGAGGACGCCTGGAACAGCCGCGACCCCGAGCGGGTGTCGCTGGCCTACACGCCGGACAGCCGCTGGCGGAATCGCGACCGCTTTATCGAGGGGCGGGACGAGATCCGCGCGTTTCTCGAGGGCAAGTGGGTGCGCGAGCGCGACTACCGGCTGATCAAGGAGTTGTGGGCGTTCACCGCCGACCGCATCGCGGTGCGGTTTCAGTACGAGTGGCACGACGCGGCCGGCCGGTGGTTCCGCAGCTACGGCAACGAGTTGTGGGAGTTCGACGACGCCGGCCTGATGCATCGGCGCGAAGCGAGCATCAACGATCTGGCGATTGACGCTTCCGAGCGCCGGTTCCTCTGGGACGCGCCGGGTGCGCGCCCGGTGACGCACCGGGGATTGCCGGCAGTGATTTGACGTGAATGCGCGGCGTGACGCCGCGGACAACGACCCCGGCGCGCCCGGCGCGGGCGCGCGACGACCGATTCAGTCACGAGCAGATTCACACACGAAAGGAAGAGTCCGATGAACCGTTTCAGCATCACCGTCATTTCTGCCCTTTCCCTCGCGAGCGTCGCCGCCGGCGCGCACTTCGCGGCCCCGTCGGACGCGCCCGAGCGCGCCGCGGAGGTGCACTACATCAACGCGTCGCGTCCGGATGCGCCGATCCCGCGCCCCGGGGTCGACCTGGCGCGGGGGAAGTTCGCGGTCGTCGTGATCGATCCGCAGAACGACTTCCTGAGCCCGGACGGCGTCGCCTGGGGCGTCGTGGGGCAGAGCGTGACGGAGAACAACACGGTCGAGAACATCGGCAGCCTCTTTGAGGCTGCGAAGAGCGCGGGCGCGCCTGTGTTCATCAGCCCCCACTACTACCCGCACGACCACGCCTGGAAGATGGAGGGCGCGCTCGAGTCGCTGATGCACCAGATCGGCATGTTCGACCGGGAGGGCCCGCTCGACGTCGAGGGCTTCGACGGCTCCGGCGCCGACTGGCTGGAGCGATACAAGCCCTACATCGAAGACGGGAAGACCGTCGTGACGAGTCCGCACAAGGTCTTCGGGCCGGAGTCGAACGACCTCGTGCTCCAGCTCCGCAAGCAGGGCATCTCGCAGGTCGTGCTCGCGGGGATGTCGGCAAACCTGTGCGTGGAATCGCACATGCGTGAGCTCGTCGAACAGGGATTCGAGGTGGCGGTGGCGGCCGACGCGACGGCCGCGGCGAAGCTGCCCGGGTACGACGGCTACGAGGCGGCCTTCGTGAACTACCGGATGATCGCCAGCGACGTCTGGAGCACCGAGGAAGCGGTGCGCAACATCCATGCGGCGCGCGGCGAGTTGGTGAACGTCGCGGGCGCCAGCAGCGTCGCCCTGAGCGGGTTCGACCCGGTGTCGTTCTTTCGCGAGTCGGCGCCCGTGAACGGCTCGCCCTTCATCAGCGCCGAGCATCGCGGCGCCACCTACTTCTTCGCCAGTGAGGCCAACAAGACGCGCTTCCTGAGCGCGCCGGACACCTTCGCCCCGCAGTTCGGCGGCTTCTGCTCATACGGCGTGTCGATCGGCAAGCTGCTGCCGGTGGACATCACCACCGCCCAGGTGCGAAACGGCAAGCTGTACCTGAACCTGAACCCGGACATCCGCGTGAAGTTCGACGAGGACTTCGCCGGCAACGTCGGGCGGGCCGAGCAGAACTGGCCGGGGCTGTTCGAGCAGAACGCGAAGTGAGTCTGCCTCGGACCACGCCCCGGGGCGCCTGCGAGCGCCACCAGGACCTCTCCCACACGGCGCCGGCCGGAGTCTGCGACTCGGCCGGCGTCGGTGCGCGCCGTACGAACGGGGCGCCCCGCCTACTCGGGCAAGAGCGCGATGAAGGGATCGCCGGCGCTGTTTGAGGCGGCGATATCGCGGGGCGTCTCGCCGGTCTTCGTGACAGCGTGCGGGTCGGCGCCGCGATCGAGCAGAAGCTGCACGACATCGACGCCCTTGTGCGGGTTGCCGGCCGCCTCGTGCAGCGCGGTTGCGCCGTACTTGTTCGTGGCGTGGATGTCAGCGCCGCGGTCGAGCAGGAGTGTGAGCAGGTCCGCCTGGCCCTGGTGGGCGGCGAGCATGAGTGCGGTGTGGCCGCCGGCGTTGGCGTGATTCGGATCGGCGCCGCGGTCGAGAAGCATGGTCGCGAGCGTGATGCGGTTGCTCACCGCGACGCAGTTCATGAGGGGCGTCCAGCCCTTGGTCGGCGCGTTCGGGTCGGCGCCGGCGTTCAGCAGCGCCGGGAGCGAGTTGACGGCGTTGTAGGAGGTCGCCAGGTGCAGCGCCGTGATGTTGGCGTGCTCGTAGGCGGCGTTCACATCGGCGCCGAATCGAATGGCGTCCTGCACGGCGCCGACATCGTCGCGCTCGATGAACTCGCGCGGGATCGCGGCGCCCTGCTCGATGACGACGCCGCTCACGGTCCCCGGCGCGCCGGAGGGCGCGGGGGCGCCGGCGTTCGGCTGCCCGGTGGCGGCGGAGGAGGAGGCCGGCTCGCCACAGCCGGCGAGCGGAGCGAGGGCGAGAATCGCGACGGTGAGTGTGCGGTGCTTCATGGCGCGGGTATCGGCAGTGAAGGGACGCAAATCAAGCAGCTGCGCCCGCTTCTCACCATTCCCGTGTTCCGGCGCCGCTGAAATGGGGGAAGGTGGCGCCGACGGACGCGAGACGCTGTTGGATCACGGCCTCGGAGCGGCAGTGATCCAGGCCGCGACGAGCGCGGGGATCGGATCCTGCATCGGCGGCCCATCGTTGGCGTAGTCCTCGATCCGGCCCGTCTTTGATCGTTGAAAGAGATGGTTCATGTCCGGCAGGATGCGTGCTTCGCTTTCGGCGCGCGCGCCGGACCGGAAGGCCGCGATTTCCGCAGCGGCGTCCACATGCCGATCGAGACGCCCCCAGATCGCAAGGACCGGCGCTGCGACCTGCGCGAGCGTGGCCCGGGCATCGGCGCGGAGGAGCTCACGCACTTCCCATTCGAGCGCATCGGCGATGGCGTACTCGATGTACTCGGCAACGCTTCCGAAGTCGGGGGCAAAGTCGGCGTCGCTGGCGCCGGCGACGCTCTCGGTCACAAGGGCGAGGACGGCCGCGCGACGCCGCACCGGGTCGTCGATCGTCGAGATGGCCTCGAAGAGCGCTCTGGAGTGGGCGAGGTAGGACTCGCGATCAGCCTCTTCAAGCCCGGCGTCGTCCGCCATCTGGCGGCGCATCGCCATCATGCTCTGCATGCCGGGTCGGATCGCGCCGGCGAGCAGCACGACGCGTCCGATGCGTGGATCACAGGCCGCGAGTCGCAACGCGAACAGCGCGCCCTGCGAGTGCCCGACGACCGCAACCGGCAGATCAGGGAACCGCGCGCCGAGCCACGCCGACTGACGCGCGACATCCTTGCCGAGCGCCTCGCCGTCGATGGATAGATACTCGCCGCCGCTCCCGCCGACGCCGCGGTCGTCACAGCGAAGCGACGCCACGCCATATGCGGCGAGCCCGTGCGCAAGCTGCAGCAGCGGCTTCTGTCCGGCGATGGTTTCGTCGCGGTCCTGCGGTCCTGAGCCAGGGAGGAGGAGCGCCGCCGCGGTCGGGCATCCGTGCGTCGCGAGCGCGCCGGCGAGTTCCACGTCGGCGCCGCTGGCGGGGATTGTGACCGGTGTCTCTTCCATTCAAATTCTCTGTCTGCCCGCGTTGCACTGCGATTCAACGCTGTCTACCGCATCCCCGACGCCATCTGCGCCGCCTCAGGCATGCGGCGCAGGCGCCACATGCTGACGACGCCGAGGGCGGGGCCGAGAGCGAGGATTGCGAGGGCGCCCCCCCACCCCCAGCCGGCCGATCCCTCCAGCCAGGGCACGAGCCGGATGCTCACGAGCGTGAGCAGGAAACCGACGCAGGTCTGCATCGTGAGCGCCGTGCCGACATAGGCAGGATCGGCGAGTTCGCTGACGGCGGCGCTGAACTGGGCGCTGTCGGCGATGACAAAGAACCCCCACACGATGCAGACGACCGCCAGCAGCGCCGGCTGTTCGTAGAGGAACCCGGCAATGAGCGCGCACGCGCCGGAGCCGACGAGGCTGGCGATGGCGATGCGTGTCCGGCCGAGGCGATCGGCGAGGAATCCGGCGAGCACGCAGGAGATCGCGCCGACGCCGACAAGCGCGAACCCCGCGAGGCGGGCGGATCGTTCATCAAGATGGGCGGCGCGGAACGACTCGAGCAGCAGGATCGGCGCCCAGGTCCACATGGCGTAGAGCTCCCACATGTGGCCGAGGTAGCCGAGGTTTGCGCGCCGCTCGGGGGCGCTCGTGAAGACCTTGCCGGCCTGTCGCCAATCGAATCGGGCGGATTTCGGCAGCAACGGACCGGGGCGGACAAAGGCGACCGCGACCACGGCGCCGAGCGCCGCGAGCGCGGAGGCGCCGAGAATGACGCTGCGCCACGGCGGGAGGCCGGCCTCACCTCCAAAGAAGGGCACGGCGTTGAGCAGGTGGGGCGTCGCTGAGCCGAGGGCGAGCGCGCCGACGAGCGCTCCGATGGCGAGCCCGCGCCCGCGCCGGAACCAGGTGGCCATGAGCTTCATGCCGGTCGGGTAGACGCCTGCGAGGGCGACGCCGGTGGCGAATCGCAGGGCGATGATGGCGACGACTGAGTCGCCGACGCCGACAAGGGCCGCGTTGACGCCGGCGCCAAGCAGGGCGCTGGCGCCGAAAAGCAGGTGGAGCGGCAGGCGGTCGGCGAGATTCAGGACGGCGCTGGCCAGCGCGCCGGCGCCGAAGCCGAGCTGCACGATCAACGTCAGCCACTACTGCGGGACGGGGGTGAGGCCGAGCTCGGCGGTCAGCTGCGGCACGACGGCGCTGGCGCTGAACCAGAGCGTCATGGCGAGGAACTCGGCGACCGAGAGGACGACGAGCAGGCGCCAGCGTCCGGCGGGGTCGAGATGCGGATCGGGAGCTGCCATGCGTCGGGTCGGCAGGATACGGGCCGGGCGGTGGCGAGGCGTGCGCGCGGTATCCTCTGGCGTCGATGGAGCGACCCCAGATGCGCATTGAGACCGCGGCGGTGCACGCCGGACACGTGATCGACCCCGCCACGGGCGCCGTGGCTGCGCCGATCCATCTTTCGACGACCTTCGCGCGCGACGCCGCCGGCGACTACTCGCGCGGGTTCAGCTATGCGCGCGAGAACAATCCAAACCGCGTCGAAGTCGAGCGATCGCTGGCGGCGCTCGAGGGCGGGGCGTGCGCGGTGGCGTTTGCGAGCGGGCTCGCGGCGGCGGACGCGGTGTTCCGCTCGCTGCGCCCGGGCGACCACGTGGTGGCGCCGCGGGAGATCTACCACGGCGTGCGCACTCAACTGGAGACGCTCCACCGGTCGTGGGGTCTCGCTGTGTCGTACGCGCCGATGCACGAGCCGGCTCGGGTGCGCGAGGCGTGCACCGATCACACGTGCCTCGTCTGGGTGGAGACCCCGGCGAACCCGATGCTACAGGTGTCGGACATCGCAGCGCTCGCGGCGATTGCCCATGACGCCGGTGCGCTGCTGGCCTGCGACAACACCTTCGCGACGCCGATTCTGCAGCGCCCGATCGAGCACGGCGCCGACCTGGTCATGCACGCGACGACGAAGTGGATCGGCGGGCACAGCGATCTGACCGGGGGCGTCGTCGTGTGCAGGTCGGACGACGAGACCGCCGAGCGTCTGCGGAGGGCGCAGCGGATCGGCGGGAGCGCGCCCGGGCCCTTCGACTGCTGGCTCGCGGCGCGTGGCGCGAGGTCGCTGGCGTGCCGCGTGCGCGCATCGACGGCGTCGGCGGCGCAGATCGCGGCGCACTTTGACGGCCACGAGAAGATCGAGCGCGTGCTCTATCCGGGACTCTCGGGCAGCGCCGGGCACGAGATTGCGCGCCGACAGATGGACGGCTTCGGCGGGATCGTGTCGCTGTGCGTACGGGCCGAACGTGACGCGGCCATGGCGGTCGCGCGTCGCACGAAGATCTTCACCAACGCCACGAGCCTCGGGGGCGTGGAGAGTCTCATTGAGCATCGCGAGTCGATCGAGGGATCGGCGACGACGACGCCTGCGAATCTGCTGCGTCTCTCGATCGGGCTGGAGCATGCCGACGATCTGATCGCTGATCTCGAGCAGGCGCTCGAGGGCTGACGGCTCGATTCTGGTTGCGGGTGTCGGACCCCGCCGATACTGTCCGGCGCGTCCCCCTCTTTCAGGCGGTGAGAGCCCCGATGACCGATGAACGCCCGACCGATTCGACGCCCGCCGAGACCAGCGACGCCGCGATGCGCCGCGTGGTCGCCCTGATGAACCAGAAGGGCGGCGTGGGCAAGACGACGACGACGGTGAACCTCGCCGCGGGCTTTGCGCAGGCGGGGAAGCGCACGCTGCTCATCGATCTCGATCCGCAGGCGCACGCGACGCTGCACCTGGGCGTCGATCCGCGCGAGGCGGAGCGGACGGTCTACGACGCGCTGCACGACCCGGCGACCGCGCCGGAGGCGGTGCAGACCGTGCGCGAGAATCTTGACCTGCTGCCGGCGGAGGTGGACCTCGCGGCGGCGGAGACGGAACTCGCCGAGGGCGCGCGTCGGCACCGGCGTCTTGACGACGCGCTCGCGGCGCTGCCGGCCTACGACGTGGTGCTCATCGACTGCCCGCCCTCGCTCGGCCTGCTCACGCTCAATGCCCTCGCCGCGAGCGATGAGGTGCTCGTGCCGATGCAGGCGCAGTTCCTCGCGCTGCAGGGCGTCGGCAAGCTGCTCGAGACGGTGTCGATGGTGGGCTCGTCGCTGAACCCGCGTCTTCGCGTGCTGGGCGTGACGCTGTGCATGCACGATGACAACACGCGTCTCGGCCGCGAGGTGATCGCGGATCTTGAGTCGTTCTTCGCCGATGCGCGGGATCGCGCGACGCCGTGGAGCGGCGCGACGGTCTTTCGCCCCGCCGTGCGCCGCCACATCAAACTCGCGGAAGCGGCGTCGTTCGGGCAGACGATCTTTGAGTACGCGCCGGGGCTCGCCGGCGCGGAGGATTACGAGGCGCTGACGCGCGCGATCCTCGACCGCTGGGACGCCGAAGCGCCTGCCGCCGACGCCGCGCCGGAGATCGTCGTTCGCCCGACGGACGGCGAGCGCGTGCAGCGGGCATGAGCGGCCCGGGTCGTGTGCCCGCGTGGGCCCCGCGCCTGGCGTTCGGCGCATATGTACTGGTCCTGCTAACGGCGACACACTGGCCGACGGTGGATCTCGGCCCGGCGCCGCCCAACACGGACAAGGTGCTGCACATCGGCGCCTACGCGGTCTGGGGCGCCCTGGCCCTCGCGAGCGGTCTGTTCGGACGGTGGTCGGCACCATCGACGCTTGTGCGCGTTGGGCTTGCCGGCACGGTGTTCGCGGCGATCGACGAGGCGACGCAGTCGCTGCCAGGCGTGAACCGGCATGCAAGCCTGTCGGACTGGATTGCTGACATTCTCGGACTCGCGCTCGCGCTTGCGGCGGCGTGGGTTGTGTCGCACTGGCTGGCGCGACGGCGCGGCGCGGGGTCCTGAGCAATCGCGAGCTTTTTGTTGACCCCCTGATTCGGCCGTGGTACCTCTATGAGCAGCACAGGGAGATCGGCCCGCCGCACACGGGCCGCCGGTTTGTAGTTCTTGACGTTCAAGGCTGCGCGATGCCCCGGTGGCACAACGTGCGCGCTGGCTGGAATCCTGCGATCGTCGCACAGCGATCTACAGGAGAGAGTCAGATGAAGATTGGAATCTGCGGGCTGCTGGCGTGTGCCGGTGCGCTCGCGCTGGGGCCACCGGCGGCGAGTGCCGACGTGCTGGTCAACAGCAACTGGAACCTCTTTTCCGCAAACTACAGCGTGTATGCGCAGGCAGCGGGTGGTCAGGCCCTTGCCCAGCAGTTCACGCTGGCAGGCAACTTCAGCCTCGATTCGATGTCGTTCTACGGCGCGAGCGAAGCCTCGCGTCTCTACATCGTGGATGAGTTGTCTCCCACCGCCGTTCGCGGCGACGTGCTCTGGTCCATCGACTTCAGCAGCACGACCCTCGGGTGGCAATCGTTCGCGATGGACGGACTGACACTCAGCGCGGGTGACTACTATCTCGTGATGGAGACCGACCTTGGCATCGTCAAGGCCGGGACCTGGGCGCAGGCGACCAACGGCGGTCGTGTTGGCTTGGGCGACATCCGCACAACGACCTATGAGGCCGGTCAGTTCGCCGCCTCCAATGAGTTCACGCCCCTCCAGGGACGGAGCCTGACACTCCGCATCTCCGGCGAGGAATTGGAGATCCCGGCGCCCGGCGCCCTGACGGTCGCCGGCTTCTGCGGCCTTGCCGCCGTGCGTCGGCGTCGACGCTGATCAGTAAGACGCCGCCCGTCGAACTCCTCTTTCACGGGTCGGCACACAACTGCGCTTGATCCGGCCCCGGCGTCACCGCCGGGGCCGTTTTCGTTTGGGGTGTGCACGCGGGAGCGCGCGCGGGCCGATGTATGCTCGACCGATGGCTCCAGCGCACGCCGACGCACCCGACGCGGACGCCGGGCGCGCCGGTCCGGGCGAGACGCAACCCGGCGGCGCGGGCGGGTCGTTCGTCCGCGCGGCGCGGACCGTCGCCGGCCTGACGGTCGTCAGCCGCGTTGCGGGGCTCGCTCGGGACGCGATCTGCGCCCGGATCTTCGGCGCCGGGGCCGTCTGGTCGGCCTTCGCGCTGGCGTTCATGCTGCCCAACCTGTTCCGACGCCTCTTTGGTGAGGGCGCACTCTCCGCGGCGCTCGTGCCCGAATACGCGCGCCTGGTGCGGGACGACCCGGCGCTCGCCCGCCGATTCGCGACGGCGGCGATGGGGGCGACCGTCGTTGTGCTCGCCATCGTCGCGCTCGTCGGTGAGGTGATCCTCTTCGCGTTGCTGCGCTATACGGCGCTGGGCGAGAGCGGCGGGCTTGCGCTGCGCCTCGCGATGGTCATGCTCCCGTACCTCGTGCTGATCTGCGCCGCGGCGGCGGGCGGCGGCATGCTGCAGACGCATGACCGATTCGGCCCGGCGGCGGCCTCGCCGATCATCCTGAACCTGTGCATCATCGGTGTCGCCACCATCTGGGCGTGGCGCCTCGATCGCTCGCTCGAGGCGACGGCGTTCGCGATCGCCGGCGCGGTGCTCGGCGCCGGGATGCTGCAGCTGGCGTGGACCCTGATCGCGCTGCGCCCGCATGTCCGCTGGTCGCGCACGCTGGAGGGGGCCGACGCGCCGCTCGGGCGCATGGCGCGCCGCATGGGCCCGGTGATCCTCGGCCTCGGCGCGCTGCAGCTGAACACGCTGCTGGACGGGCTCATCGCCGGCTGGCCGGTGCTGGTCGGGCCGACGATCACGCTGCCGGGGGCGGGCACGGTGGCGTACCCGCTCGACGAGTCCTCGAACGCCGTGCTCTTCTTCGCGCAACGCCTCTACCAGTTCCCGCTGGGGGTCTTCGGCATTGCGCTGGCCACCGCGGTCTTCCCCGCATTGTCGCGGGAGAGCGACAGCCTTGAGCGGTTCGGCGCCACACTCCGGCGCGGGGTGCGCCTGACGCTCTTCATCGGTCTCCCCGCGGCGGCGGGGCTCATCGCCGTGCGGGCCGATCTGGCCACCGCGATTCTCGAGGGCGGAGCCTTCGGCGAGGGCGATTCCTCGCGCGTGGCGCGCGTGCTGCTCGGCTACGCCCCGGCGATCTGGGCCTACGCGCTCACCCACACACTCACGCGCGCCTTCTATGCGCTGCACGACACGCGCACGCCGATGCGGATCGCGCTCGCGACCGTCTGCGCGAACGTGCTCCTCAATCTCGCTTTGATCTGGCCGCTGGCGGAAGCGGGGCTGGCCTGGTCGACCTCAATCTGCGCGACCGGGCAGGCGATTGCGCTCGCGCTGCTGCTCTCACGCCGGATGGGCGCGCCAGTCTTCGACGCGTCGACGCGCGCGGGCGTGGGCCGATGCCTCGTCGCCACGGCGGTGATGTCGGCCGTGCTCCTCCCGGCCTCGCTGGGGATGCTCTCGACGGCCGGCTGGAGCGCGAGCGTCGCGGCTCTGGCGGCGACGGTGGTGGTCGGCGCGGGCGTCTATCTGGGCGTCTGCGCGCTGCTGAAGGCGCCGGAACTCCGTTGGGCGACGGAGCGATAGCGGGACCGGGTGAAAGCGTCCGTCCCGGGTAAACTTCGGCGCAGGGCGGTCCGATAGAACGGGCACACGCCCGCCCACCGTCCGCCCGCACCCGATCGACCCGAGGACAGACCCGTGCTCAACGCCGGCAACGCCCGCATCCGCGCTTTCCGTGTCATCCCGGCGCTCCCCGAGCCGCTTGCGCCGCTGCTCGAACTGGCGCGAAACTTCTGGTGGACCTGGCGTCCCGAGGCGTCAGAACTCTTCCGACGCCTCGATCGCGACCTGTGGCGCGCGACGAGCCACAATCCTGTGCGCTTGCTCGGGGCCGTGAGCCAGGACGTGCTGGAGCGCGCCGCGACCGACCCGGGGTACCTGCATGCGCTCGGCGAGGCCGTCGCGACGATGCGCGGCCACCTGCAGGCGACGCCCTGGACCGGCTACACCTCCAGTGACGCCGGCAGCGCGCTGGCGCCGGGCGATGAGGAAATGCTCGTCGCCTATTTCTGCGCCGAGTTCGGGCTGACCGAGTGCTTCCAGATCTATTCCGGCGGCCTCGGCGTGCTGGCGGGCGACCACCTCAAGAGCGCAAGCGAACTGTGCCTGCCGCTGGTCGGCGTGGGCCTGCTCTACCGCAACGGGTACTTCCATCAGTATCTGAACGCCGACGGCTGGCAGCAGGAGCGGTACCACGATCTCGACTTCGCGAACCAGCCGATCCGTCGTGAGCTCGATGAGCAGACCGGCGAGCAGCTGAAGGTCTCGGTCGAGATCGACGGGCGGCAGGTGCACGCCGGCATCTGGCGCGCCGATGTCGGGCGCATCGCGCTCTACCTGCTCGATACGAACCTGCCGGAGAACAAGCGCGAGGACCGCGACATCACGCGGAACCTCTATGGCGGCGATGTCGAGACGCGCATCCGGCAGGAGATCGTGCTGGGGATCGGCGGCGTGCGGGCGCTGCGCAAGCTCGGCCTGAACCCGAGCGTCTACCACATGAACGAGGGCCACTCGGCGTTCCTCGCGCTCGAGCGCATCAGCGAACTGCGCGAGGCGACGGGGGCGTCGTTCGACGAGGCGCGCGAGGGCGCTGCGTCGCAGCACATCTTCACGACGCACACCCCGGTGCCGGCGGGCATCGACCGCTTCAGCCCGGACCTGATCGTCAAGCACCTCGGGCATATGCCGCAGCGCCTGGGGCTGGATCTCGACGGGATGCTGTCGCTCGGGCGCGAGAACGTGTTCGACCGGCACGAGTTCTTCTCGATGGCGGTGCTGGCGCTGCGCACGAGCGGGCGTTGCAACGCGGTGAGCCGCCTGCACGGCGAAGTGAGCCGGCGGATGTGGCGGAACATCTGGCCGGGCGTGCCCGAGCCGGAGGCGCCGATCAGCCACGTGACCAACGGCGTGCACACGCGCACCTGGACCAGCCCGGACATGCTGCGCCTCTTCGATCGCTACCTGCCGGCGGCGTGGGACAGCGACCCGACCGACCACAGCGTCTGGCAGAAGGTCGCCGACATCCACGACGAGGAGCTGTGGCGGGCGCACCAGCGCCAGCGCGAGGGGCTCGTCACCTGGGCGCGGGCGCGGATTCGCAAGCAGATGGAGCACCGCGGCGCGGGGCACGAGGAGGTCGAGGAAGCCGCGGCGGCGCTCGATCCGAACATCTTCACCATCGGGTTCGCGCGGCGATTCGCGACCTACAAGCGCGCGACGCTGCTGCTGCGCGATCTCGATCGGCTTCGTGCGCTGCTCGAAGACGACGAGCGCCCGCTGCAGATCGTCATCGCCGGCAAGGCGCACCCGGCGGACGGGCCGGGCAAGGAGATGATCCGCGAGATCGTGAAGGCCTCCGAGCGGGGCGGCCGCTTCAGTCGGCTCGTCTTCCTCGAGGACTACGACATGGATGTGGCGCGTCGGCTCGTGCGCGGCTGCGACATCTGGCTGAACACGCCCCGTCGAGGGATGGAGGCGAGCGGCACCAGCGGCATGAAGGCGGCGCTGAACGGTCTCGTCAATGTGTCGATCCTCGACGGCTGGTGGGACGAGGGCTTCACCGGCGAGGCGGGATACGCGATCGGACGGGGTGAGTCCTACGGCGATGCGGAGCTGCAGGACACGATCGAGAGCCGCGCGTTGTACGACCTGCTCGAGCGCCAGATCCTGCCGGAGTTCTACGACCGGGGCGTCTCCGGGCTCCCGCGCAAGTGGGTGCAGCGAATGAAGCGTTCGATTATGGCGTGCGCGCCGGCCTTCAACACGAACCGCATGGTGTGCGACTACACGGATGATCTCTATCTGAAGGCGCACCGCCTTGGGCGCGTCCTCGCGGCCGACTCCTGGAAGGAGGCCCGGGACCTTGCCTCGCATGTGCGCCGGTATCGCGAGCACTGGGGCAAGGTGCGGATCGAGGCGGTCGAGACGCCGATCGGCCCGCGCGTGCCGATCCGCACCGCGGCGCCGGTGTCGGCCGTGGTGCGCCTCGGCGAGCTGACGCCCGAAGAGGTCAGCGTGCAGCTGTATTTCGGCGAGGTGACAAGTCTGGGCGACCTCGTCGGCGCGCAGTCGATCGCGATGCGCTGCACGGAGCGCCTCGAGAACGGCGCGTGGCGGTTCGAGGGCGAGATGGTCGCGGACCGCTCGGGGAGCATGGGATTCAGTGTGCGTGTGCTGCCGAACGACTCGCGACTTCCCTCGCCGTTCATCCCGGGCCTGATCACCTGGGATGTGGAGCCGACGGCGCCGACCGACGATGAGGCGCCGGCGCGCCCCGCCGGCGCCGGAAAAGCGCACTGACGCGTCAGACGACCACGCCGACGACGAGCGCGATCGAGACGATCGCGGCGATGACGGTCTTGACGGCGATCGCCAGCAGTCGACCGGAGGCGGCGGCCCGTCCGACGCGCGCGGCGTCGCGCCACGGCATGTCCGGCGTTCGCCGGTGCCCGAGCGTCGCGCCGACGCCCGCGCCGATCACGGCGCCGGCGATTGTGCCGACGATCGGGATGGGGATGAGAAAGCTCCCGAGGATCGCGCCGGCAAGCCCGCCGAAGACGGACCACCATGCGGCGACCTTCGAGCCGCCGGCGCGTTTCGCCATCGCGGCGGACGCCGTGAACTCGATCACCTCGCCGCCGAGCGCGAGCACGCCGGCCACAATGAGCAGCTGCGTCGAGTAGGTGTCGCGCCAGAGCTCGAGGCCGATGGCGGCGAGGAGGACGACCCAGACGCCGCTGAGGCCGAGAAGCGTGACGCCGACCGCGACGAGGCCCAGCAGGGCCATCGTGACGGCGATGCCGATGGTCAGAGCAATCTCCACGCGCGCCGCCTCCCGCGTCCGTTGTTGGGATTGCGCCGCGCGCGTTGCGGGCGCGTCAGGCGTGGGGCTCCTTCGGCTCGCCTTCGGGCATGTGCTCACCGGCCATCGCGGGGCCGGAGCCCTCGCGCTCGGGCGCGGTGGCGTCCTCATCCTCCGCGGGCGGCTCGTAGCCGTCGGTCTGCTTCTCCATCTCGAGGATCCAGTCTTCGAGCGGCTTGTGGCGGAGCAGATCGAGCGTGACCGCCTCGCCGGCGCCCTGCTTGAATCGCAGCGTCACATAGAACTTGTGCCACTTGCGCTTGTCGACCTCGGCGATCTGGTCGGGCGTGAAGGAGCGCCCGGAGGGCAGCGTGAGTTCGAGCGAGGCGGGCTTGTAGGAGTACCGGATGCCCTTCGCGCGGAGGATGATGAGGGAGATCCAGGCGAAGCCGCCGAAGCCACAGACCACGAAGACCCACTGCGAGGGGATGTCGTAGGCAGCCAGCGGCTTGGGCTGCGTGCGGGTGTCCCACTCCTGCGTGAGCGTGTCGAGGCGTTCGCGCGGGTTGTCGAAGGTCGTGTACTCGGCGTTGACGCGACCGATGCGCGACAGACTCGTGAGCCAGTCGTACTTGGCGAGATCCATGGAGATCTCGCGGTACCCGATCGTTCCTTCGGGCGTGTCGCCGAGTCGCTCCCGGAGTTGGTTGCGCTCGTTGCGGAGGCGCGTCAGTTCGTCGCCGGGCGCGTCCTCGCTGGCGGTGAGGAGCCGCCCGGCCTCATTCGCGGCCTGGAGGTAGCGCCACTCGGTGAACTCGGCATGGTTGGCGCCGCGTGCGGGGAAGGCGGCGAGCGCGTCGTAGAGTCCCCAGACGCCGAGGCCGAGGAGCGCAACGCCGATCACAGTGAGTTTGATCAGCCAGCCCTTGTTCAGGCTGGTGACCTCGACCTCCGGCCGGCTTGCGGGCTGGTCGGTGGGTGTGGTCTGCTCCATGTCGGACGTGCTCCTCGCAGGGTTGCTCAGCGGTCCCTGACCATGTCGGCTCGGGTGATGGCGTCAGTCCACCAGCGTTCGGCCCATTGGCGCCCGCCAGGGATGGTCTGAAGGTAGCCGAAGCCACCTTCATCGACCCGCCGGACGGGAATTCTGAGCGCGCTGGTGTCGCCTCGCACGGCGCGGTTGAGCCAGCGCTGGTGCTGCAGGCGGGCCTTCTGCCCGGGTGTGAGCCAGAGGTTGCGGTGTCGAAAGAAACGCATGGGAACGCAGCCCTTGGGGGCATACACTGTATGAGCGGGTGGTTTCACCCGCAAAGCCTGCTCGCGCAGGCAGTTCCGGCGATGTGCCGTCGCGCCCGCGCGAGCCAGTCAGGAGGCCGCGCGATGCCCGCCACTCGCCACGCCGCCAGATCGATGCTCGCCGGATTCCTCGCCGCGCTGGGGGTGACCGCTGGGTGCAACAACGCAGGCCAGGGCGCGGTCTCGGGCGGCGCTCTTGGTGCGCTGGCCGGGGTGTCGATCGGCTCGCTGTCGGGCACCGCCGGTGAGGGCGCGATCATCGGGCTGGTGTCGGGGGCGCTCGCCGGCGGGGTGATCGGCGATCAGAACATGCGCGCAGATCTGCGCGCCGGCGGGGCCTCTTCCGGCGCCGGCGGACGGGCCTGGGGCGATGACCGCCTGCCCGAGGCGAGCGAGCCGGTGCAGTACGACGATCCGTACACGCCCGACCGCCTCCGCGCCCGATACGGCGATCCGCCGCCGCCCCGCTACGGGCCGGAGCCGGAGGCGCGCGTCGCGCCCGTGCGCGAGCCACAGGCGTACGGCCCCAGCGAGCCAAACCCCGTGGGGTCGCGCGTCGTCGCCAGCGGCACGGTGCCCTCGACCGCCGCGATCGCACGCGCGGGCGTGCGCGCGGAGTACCGCCACCAGGCGATGCTCAAGGCGTACGGTGAGGGCGACCTTGGGTATGGCGAGGTCTACGGCGAAGCGCCCGTACTCAACCCCTCGTACGGACGCGCGGTGTACCCGCGGACGGGAAACGTGGATCTGCACACGGCCTACGGCTCGACCGTGTCGCATGACTGCAGCACGCGCTGCGACCACATCTACTGCTCGCACTGCGGGTCGTATCACGACTCGCTGCGGTACTACACGGTCTGCTCGCCGCGCACGACGTTTGGGCTGCGCTACTCGTATTCGCCGGGCGGCGGGTCGTGGGTGAACTTCTCGTATGGCTGGTGGGACTGGTACGACTGGGATTACGCCTGCCGCTACGGCTACACCACCTACCGGCCGTACAGCCACTGGCGCTACACCTACCGCCCGTACTCGTGGTGGGGCTGGTCGACCGGGTGGTCGTACGGCTATCGCGACTATCGCTGGTGCGAGCCGTACTCCTCGAAGTACCGCACGCGCTACTGGTACACCGGCTCGCTGCACGGCGGGTCGTATGGCGCGGGCTATTCGAAGCACAAGAAGGGCGATCGGTATTACACCGACCCCTACGGATACGACTGGATCGGCGCTCAGGGCAGCCGGCGCGTGCCGGCGGTCAACAACCAGCCGCTGCCGCAGCAGGATCCGCGCGTGCAGAGCCCGCGCCTGATGGACTCGCGGCGCGGCCAGATCGCGCGTGAGCAGGCGCGCGAGACCTCGCGTCGTCGGGCGGACGCGGGCCGGTCACCGTCGCGCGAGCGATACCAGGCGCCGACCCGCCGGGACCGCGCAGACCGCACTGCGCAGCGCGCGCCGACGCGCACCGAACGCCCGTCGCGGACGACGCGCCAGGACGCTGGTCGCCGGAAGATGATGCCGACGACCTCGTCCCGCGGCAGCCAGCCGTCGCGTCCGACGCGCGCGTCACAGCCGACGCGTCGAACGAGCGCACCGGCGCGTCCGTCGTCGAGAGGCGGCGCCTCGCGCGGGAATAGCCCTGCCGTCATGCCAAGCCGGCGCGGCGGGGACCGTGGCAATCGCAGTTCGCGCGGCGGCGGTCGGGGCGGTCGCGGGGGCTGAGCCTGCCCGGTCAGTCCGTAGCGCTCTCACCCGACTGCGCGTGGGCGCGCTGGCAGGCCTGCATCAGGGCCTGGTGCAGCTTGTCATGGTCGGGGATCGTCGCGAGACAGTCGAAGAGCTCATCGACCAGCGCCTCGGGGCTGAGGTCCGGCTCGATGGTCTCGATCGCTTCGTCGCCGATCGCCTCGCTCGCGGCGAGCAGCCACTCGCGCGTGACTTCCTTCGCCGGCGCCACGCGACAGCGGATGGTCGTCGGCCCGATGGCCACGAGCGGCCAGTCGCCGGTCTTCGTCTCGGGCTCGTGCGTGACGACGAGGACGGGGATCTTCACCTCGTCGGCGCGCTCGCGCAGGTCGCGGGCATCGGCGGCGACGAGAATCGGCTCGAGCAGGTAGCACCCGGGGTGCGGCGCCTCGTGCAGACGCTCGTTCGCGTTGATGATGAAGACATTGCCCGAGTCGAAGGCGTCGAGGCGCTTCTGACGCCGGGCTTCTTCCAGAGGCAGGCAGATGCGGGCCATGCGCTCGTAGTCGCCGACGCGATGCGCGAGGCGCAGGGCGTCGTCGGCGAGGCGCTCGCTGGCGAAATAGTCGCCCTGCTCGAGGGCGGCGGAGGCCTTCTCCATGAGGGCGTCGATCTTCTCGGCGGACTTGGTCTTTGCCTGCGCGCTCACGCCGTGGCCTCCTCGCTGCGGACGGCCGCGGCGAGGCGGCGCAGGATGTCCTGCCACGCGTCGGCGCGTTCCGAGAGGTCGAACTCGAGGATGTCGGCGGCGGAGGACCAGTCCTCGGCCTGGGCGTAGTCGCGGAGGGTGGTCAGGTCGGCGGCGAGGGCCTTGGAGGCCTCCGCGAGCGTGCCCGCCCCACCGGCGCCGAGCAGCTCGCCCGGGGAGCGCCCGATCAGGGAGCATCCCTCGCTGACGGAGCGCCGGACGGCCTCCCAGACGGCGAGGGCCTCGCCGAAGGCGCCCATGGCCTCGGGTGTGTCGCCGGTCTGCATCTTGCGCGCGGCGCCGGCCTGGATGGCCTTGACCTCTTCAAGGGCGTCGGCGGCGTCGAGGAGCGTCGTGACGACGAGGGCCTCGGGGGCCGCGGTCACCATGCGGATCTCGTCGGCGTAGGGCTCGAATGTGGGCGGGTCGGCGAGGTCGTGATCGGGGATGCGTTCCCCGTCGGCCCAGACCTCGACGATGATGCGCCCCTGCTCGTCGGCGACCCTGCGGGCGGCGTCGAGGGCGGCGCCCAGGGTGGCCCCGCCGGCGGGGGCCTCGGTCTCGTCCACGAAGATCTTCATGGCCCCATCATCGGCGGTTGGAGGGGGCGGAGCCAGTCGATTCTCGGGCGTGGTGGTCGGGAAGCGACGAGGGGACGGAGCGAGGCGGCGGCGTGAGGCATCCGGCATTGCGCGATCGGCGAAGCGGGGGATGGCCGGTCATTCGCGGTCTAGGATGAGACCAAGTCGCAATCAGTCGCCCGGCCAGACCGCTGGCGGGCGTGGGCAGGGAATCGGGAGACTCGTTCGCATGCATCTTCGCCACTCCGATCACGATCACGGGCCGGCCACGGTGCCCGTGAAGATCCTCATCGAGGACCCCGAGGGGGTCACCGGCGACCCGTCGAAGACCGAGGTCGAGGTGATGGCCGCGAAGGGCGAGCACCTGCTCGAGGTCGCGGTGGAGCACGGGGTGAACATCGAGCACGCCTGCGGCGCCGTGTGCGCCTGCTCGACCTGCCATGTGTACATCGAGCAGGGCATGGACGACCTCACCGAGCCGACCGAGGCCGAAGAGGACCGCGTCGAGGAGGCGCCGGGGCTGCAGCTGAACAGCCGCCTGAGTTGCCAGTGCTTCATCGAGGGCGACGGGCCGATCGTCCTGCGCGTGCCGGCATGGAACCGCAACGCGGTGAAGGAAGTCCCGCACTAGGGCGGACGGCTTTCCTCTAGCATGCGCGCATGGCCGAGCCAGGCGGAGCGCGCACACGTGAACATCAGGGTCTGCACGCCCCCCAATCGACGGCGCTCCGCCAGGTGGAGCATCGGCGTCGGAGCCCGCTGCGCATCTCGGTGCAGATCGTCGGCCTCATTGTCGGCCTGGGCCTGCTGGTCTGGGTCTGCAGGCTTGCCTTCACCGGGGAGAATCGTGAGAACCTCGATCGGCTGCTCGACGCCGGCTGGCGCCCCGCGCTCGGGCTGCTGGCGTTGCAGACGGCGAGCATCGCGGTCGGGGCGATTCCCTTCTGGACGACGCTGCTGCCCCGACGGCGGATGAATCTGCTCGATCTCGTCGCGGTGAACGCACTGGCGACGATGCTGAGCCCGCTCCCCTTCAAGATCAGCGTGCTGTCGCGCGTGCTCGTGCACCGGCGTTTCGACGGCATGCGGTTCGTCGAGATCGCGGCGTGGTTCGTGGGGCTGACGGCGACGCTGGTGTGCATGCTGGGGAGCGTGGCGCTGGCGAGCATCATCGCGGGCGATGTGAACGCGTTGTGGTTCGCCATCGCGGGCGCCGGCGTCGGAGGCGGGGGCACAGTGATTCTCCTCGGCGCACGCTTCGTGCGGGCGCGCCCGCGCCTCGACAAGTGGACGCTCGAGTCGGCGGAACTGCTCTGCCACCCGTGGCCGATCGTGGGCACCTTCGCAGCGCGCACGGTCGATGTGACGCTGTACGCCGGGCGATTCTGGATTGCCTCGGCGGTGCTTGGCGACCCGCTGTCGGCCGGCGGCGCCCTGCTCGCCGCGAGCGTGTATGTGCTGACGGGCGTGATTGCGCCGGCGGGGACGCTCGGCGCGCGCGAGGGGGCGGTCGCCGGGCTGGCGCTCTTCCCGGTGGGGCTCGAGCCCTCGGCGATCGCGGCGGCGAGCCTGGTGGTGACCGGTGGCGAGATCGCCGCGAGCATCCCACTGGGGCTGCTCGGGGCGTGGCGTCTGCGTGCGTGGCGTCTGCTCGGGCGGCCGATCAGCCCTCCGGCTGCAGCGTCCGGCGCGTCGGCGCCTGGTTCGGCTGATTGAAGAGATCGTCGGGCAGCGCCGAGTCGTCATCGATGCGCTCGAGCGTGATGGTCGTCAGCTGGCGCTGCTGGACTTCGAGATCGCCGAGTCGCCAGACGAGGTCGGTGACGAGCGTGCGGACGCGGCGCTCGAGCGCGCTCGCCTCGGTGTTCCATTCCGCGGTGACGGCGCCGGACTGGTCGAGCACTTCAACGCGTGAGGTTGTGGCGGGCAGGTCGTCAGCGAGTTCGATGGCGATGGCGAGATCGCCCGTCCATGCGGCGGGATCGTCGAAGGCGCAGTCCAGGGTTTCGACGATGGTGCGACCTTCGCCGAGCGGGCGGCGCGCGGTGGTGGTCCAGGTGTCGCCGGGCCTGCGCGGCGCATCGCCTGCGTTGTCGGCGTAGAAGATCGGCTCGAGGGCGGCGGCGAGGCTCTCTGGGTAGAAGACGCTCAGCGCCACGCCCCCGAGCGCGCCGGACTGCTCGGCGGCTTCCGCTGCGCCGGCGAGTCCCTGCAGGCCCATGACCTCGCCGCCGGCGGACAGGCCGAGGCGGATGGGGGCTTCCACAATCGCTCGTGCGATGGCGCCGATCTCTTCAGGCGCGCCCGCATCGGTCAGAACGACGCCCGTTTCGTCGCGCTCGGCGGTGACTTCGTAGGTCTCACCGGCGCGCGTGACGCGGAGGGTGATCTCGAGGACGCGCGCGTCGGCGATCGTCAGGTCGCGTCGGCGTTCGTCGCTCATGCGCAGCGCGATGCGCGCTTCCTGCTCGACGGCGCTGGTCTCGCCCTCCTGCTCGAGGGTCGTCTGCACATGCAGGCGGTAGCGCCACGCGGCGCCGGCCTCGCGCGACGGGGCGATGTCGACGCCCTCCTGGCGGGCGTCTGCGACGGCGGCCAGGCCGTGGGTGCAGGCGAGCGTTCCGATGAGCGTTCTGGCGAGCGGTCCTGTGCGCATGGGGGAATGGTACGCGTTCGGCGTCGGGCGCGATCCCCCCCACTATGATCCCGCCCATGCGACTGGCCCTGGCGCAGCCAAATCCGACGGTCGGCGACACCGACGGGAATGTGGCGCTCGCTCTCGAGGCGATCGACGTGGCGCGCGCCGCGGGGGCGGACGCGCTGCTGCTGCCGGAGCTGTTCCTGTCGGGCTACCCGCCCCGGGACCTGCTGCTGCAGGAAGGGTACCTCGACGAGCTGCGCGCCGGCGCCGAGCGCGTGGCGGCGGCGGCGACGAGGCTTGTGGTCTTTCTCGGGACGCCCTGGGCAAACGACGAGGCGGACCCTGGCGCGGGCATCGCCAACAGCCTCCTCGTGCTGCGCGACGGGGTGATCGCCGATCGCTACGACAAGCGCCTGCTGCCGACGTACGACGTCTTCGATGAGGACCGGTACTTCACGCCGGGCGATCGCGCCGTGGTGGTCGAGGTGGCGGGCGTGCGCGTCGGGCTGTCGATCTGTGAGGATCTGTGGCGCGGCGAGGACGCGGGGATCGCGTCGCGCTACCACGAGCGCCCGGACCCGGTGGCGGAGGCGGCGAAGGCGGGCGCAGAGGCGCTGCTGAACGCGTCGGCGAGCCCGTTCGTGCTGGGCAAGGGGGCGACGCAGCGAGAGATCCTCAAGAAGCACGCGCGAACGCACGGGCTGGTCGTCGCGGAGGTGAACCAACTCGGCGCGAATGACGATGTGATCTTCGACGGGACATCATCGGTCTTCGTGCCGGACGCGACGGCGCCGGGCGGGGCGCGATTGATCGCGGCGGGGCGGCCGTTCGAGGCGGACCTCGTCGTGATTGATCTGCCTGCCTTGGGCGCCGAGGCGGTCGCGGATCCGCTGCTCGGGATGTGCGAAGAGGAACGCCTGTGGCGGGCGCTCGTGCTGGGTGTGCGCGACTATGCGCGCAAGAGCGGGTTCTCCGGGTGCGTGCTGGGGTTGAGCGGCGGGATTGACTCTGCGCTGACAGCATGCATCGGCGCGGCGGCGCTGGGCGGCGCGAACACGCTGTGCATCGGGATGCCGAGCCGATACTCGTCGGCGGGGTCGGTCGATGATGCGCGCGACCTGGCCGAGCGGATCGGCGCTCCATTCGTGATGGCGCCGATCGGCGCGATGCACGAGGCGGCGGAGACGTCGCTCACTGATGCGCTCAGGGCTGAGTGCGCGCGGCTGGGCGTCGACGCGGCGCCGGGCGTCGCGGAGGAGAACATCCAGAGCCGGCTGCGCGGGATGACCGTCATGGCCTTCAGCAACAAGCTGGGCCTGCTTGCGCTGACGACCGGCAACAAGAGCGAGTACGCGACGGGCTACGCCACGCTCTATGGCGACATGAACGGCGGGCTGGCCGTGCTGATTGATGTCCTCAAGACGCGTGTGTACACGCTGTCGCGCTGGATCAACGCCAATCATGGGGCGTGCGGCTTCTCGACGCCGCCGATCCCGGAATCCACGATCACCAAGCCCCCGAGCGCGGAGCTGAAGCCGGACCAGACCGACCAGGACACATTGCCGCCGTACGACGTCCTCGACGAGATCATCCGGCGGTACGTCGAGGAGCGGCAGCACCCGGGTCGGATCACGCGTGAGACGGAGTTCGATCCTGCGATTGTCACGAAGACGGTTCGGATGATCGATCGGTCGGAGTACAAGCGGTTCCAGGCGGCGATCGGGTTGAAAGTGAGCCGATGCGCGTTCGGGCCGGGGCGCCGGATGCCGCTGGTGAACGGGCGCAGGCCGGCGCCGGGCGGCTGATCGCTCAACCTTCGAGGCGGCTCGCTGTACCTTGGGGCGTCACCCACCTCGGGAGGAGCGTTGTCATGCGCATGATTGTGTCAGTTGTCACCGGTCTCTGTTGCGCCGCGGGCGCCGCGGCGCAGCAGCCGATCACCGCGTCGGACCTGCTTGCATTCAAGTCTGTCACCTCGATCGATCTCGCCGACGATGCGTCGCGCGTCGTGTACGGCGTGCGTTCGATCGTCGATGGGGAGACGCCGGGCGACCCGGTGTATCGGACACACCTGTGGATGCTCGACCTCGACGGCGGCGCGCCGGCGCAGCTGACCTTCGGCGACCGGTCGGACTCGCAGCCGACGATCAGCCCGGATGGCCGGACCCTGGCGTTCGTGCGTTCGGGCGAGGAAGGTGAGGGCGAGAACCGGGGGCAGGTGTGGACGATGCCGCTGGATGCGCCGGGCGAGGCGCGCCAGGTGACGAGCCTCGAGCACGGCGCCTTCTCGCCGCGCTGGCGCCCGGACGGGAAGGCGCTGCTTGTCTCGACGTCGATCCCGATGCGCGAGATCGAGGGCGCGCCGGAGTACGGCGACGAGCGTCCCGAGCGCGACTGGTTCGACTTCGACCGCGATGACGACGAGGCGGAGGCGCGGCCCGATGGCGATCGGCGCGCGATCCGCAACTGGCTGGAGCGCAACGCCCTCGACGACGATCCGACGGTGATCACGAGCATCGACTTCCTTGGGGAGTTCGATCTTTCGAAGGAGCCGCGCTTCGGACATCTCGTGTGGGTGGACGCCTAGTACCCAATTTATACCTTCTAGGCTTTCGGCGCCTATGCTTACGCCCTTTGAAGTATAGCTAATGGGTTTACGTTCTTCGTCGTAGTAGACTTCATGAATTTGAAAGTAAGTTTCGTCTCCATCTTTATGCGCTAATA
>JBICHM010000308.1:0-7728 GCA_043101835.1 Phycisphaerales bacterium
TCCGCGAAGAACCGCTCGACCCCGCTTCGCGCGAGTGCGCCGGCGCCCGAAACCGCCGCCGTGGCCTCGATGCGCTCGAGGCCGTCGATCGGGTCCACAATGAAATCGCTCGAGATCGACGCGTTCGCGCTGTAGTTGTGGTCGAGTCGGGTGACCGACGGCCCCGCGCCGAGAGCAGGAGCCGCGAGCGCCAGCGAGATCGCTCCGGCGCCAAAAACCACTCTGGTGTTTGTCAGCATCTTTGTCCCCGTCCGTGGCGGATCCCAACCGTGCGCTGCGTGGCCCGCTGTGCAGACGGGCCGCACGTGAGTATGCCTCGGCGCGAGCGCCGAGCCAATACCAAAGTGCGTATCGGATCGGGGGCGTCTCGCACATTCGATCCAGCCGGCACAAGCGTTCGGAATGCCCTACGCGGGGGGTCAGACGGCGGTTCTTACGGGGCCCTCGGCCGGGTAGGCCTGGTCGAGGAGGTCCAGCCAGTCGGCGAGGCTGCTGACGGCGATGAAGCCCCGGCGGACCGTCTCCGCATCAGGGTGGTGTGCGCTGAACCGGACGCCGAACTTCCGCATGAGCATGCCTGCCCGCTTCTCGCCGTTGACCGCGACGCAGAGACGGAAGTGCGACTCCAGCGTCTCGCGCTGCTCGGCGAGGGTCGGGAGCGCCGGCTCGCGTCCCGCCATCAGGTCCCGCGCCTGGCGGAAGATCCACGGGTTGCCGATGCACCCCCGCGCAACGCTCACCGCATGGACGCCCGTGTAGGCGATCATCCTGAAGATATCCGGAGCGGTCCAGATATCGCCCGAGCCAAAGACCACGCGATCGGGCCTGCGCGCCACGATGTCGCGCAGCGCCGTCCAGCGGCTCGGCCCCACATACTTCTGCTCCACCGTCCGCGCGTGCACGGTCACCCACGCGCAGCCGAGCTCGTACGCGCCATCAAAGATGCGCTCGAAGTTCAGGGCCATGTCGGGCGTGTCGTCGAACGACCGGCGCATCTTCACGGTGACGGGCAGGCGATCGGGGACAGCGTCGCGCACCGCCCGGAGGATGTCGAGCGCGCCCTCGGGCTCGCGCAGCCAGTGCCCGCCGCGCGCCTTGCGCTTGATCTTCTTGACCGGGCAGGCGAGGTTCACATCGATCGCCTGGAACCCGCCGCCGGCGCCGAGCTCGCGCTCATTCCACGCGACCATCTTCTCGGCGGCCCGCGCCATCTCGTCGGGGTCGGAGCCCATGATCTGGCCGACGAGGGGGTGATCCTCTGCGGCCCCGGGCACGTTGTCGTGCAGCTCGCCGAGGTCGGCCTTCGCGAACCCACGACCGCCGGCGAGCAGGGTGCGGTCGAGCAGCGCCTCGGTGACGCAGCAGGGGCAGCCGTGGCGGCGCGCGACGATGCGCATCGCGGCGTCGGAATACCCGGCCAGGCCCGCCTGGAAGAAGGGCGCATCGAACCCCGGCACCGTCGCCGGCACGCGCGGATCCATCCGGAATGCGCGCGCAACCGTCGCGGGATCGATCGTCTCCAGGCCCGGCGCCACCGGCGGCGACGGGGCCGTCGCATTCGCGCTGTTGCTCTCGCAGCCCACGGGGTGGACTATACGCCCATGCCGACACGCCCCCGACTCCATCTCGTCGCGGCTGCAGCGCTCGCCGCGGCGTCGCTTCCCGCCTGCACCACGGCGCGCGTCCAGACCCTCGACGGGCGCGCGTTTCCGGGCCAGATCGAGCAGCTTGATGTGCTCGACGTGCAGGTGTTCCAGGAGGCGCAGTCGATTCGGTTCACCAACACCACAGCGAGACCGCTCGGGCCCGGCTGGGTGTGGCTGAACGCCTGGTACAGCGCGCCCATCGATCGGATCGAGGTCGGCGGCACGCTCGAGATTCCGTTGCGGGACTTCCGCGATGAGTTCGGTCAGCGACCGCGCGCCGGGGGCTTCTGGGCTGCGCGCGACGCGATCGACGTCGTGCTCGTGCAACTCGAGCGCACGAACGGCCCCGGCGGGGCCTCGGAACTCTTCGGCATGGTTGTCGTCGGCGACGATCCCGACCGCTGACGCGCCGGATCAGGCGGCGTGCGACCGAGGCGGCGCATGAAAAAACCCACCATGCCGGGGGAAGCACGGTGGGTAGGAGGGAAGAAACACGTCGCCACCAGTATACGAACCGCCCCACGCGGAGCAAGCAGAATCCGGCCGGACGCACGGGTTGGGGGAAACCCCCTGATAAGGGTGCGGTGGGGCCGCCATCGCTGATGAATCCCCCGGGTTCCCGGGCCGATGGACCGGGGAGCGGTTCGGCGTGTGCCGGCCGCGCTTCGCGCCCACGGGCTGGCAGGGGTTCGAGCATGCGCGCACTGGTGATCGATGACTCCGCGCCGATGCGGGCGATCCTTCGCTCGGTTCTTCGGGACGCGGGCTTTGTCTGCATCGAGGAGTGCGCCGACGGCCAGGATGCGCTCAGCCGCGTTGGTGCGGTGGCGCCGGACCTGGTGCTGGTCGATCTCGACCTGCCGGTCGTCGATGGCATCGCCTTCCTTCGCGCGTACCGAGCCTCCGGCGGGCGCGCTCCGGCGATCATGGTGACCGGCGATGCGTCGCGCGAGCGTGTGGTGGAGGCGATCGATGCGGGGGCCGCCTCGTACATCGTCAAGCCGTTCCACCCGTCGACGCTGCGCGAGCGGATCGCGCAGGCCGTCGCGATTCCGGCAGGCGCGGGTGCGGCAGCGTGAGCGCCGGCCCCGAGCACAGCATGGTCCGCGTGGTCGTGCCGACTGATGGCATGACGGCGACGCTCACGCTTCTGGCGTGCGCTGCGAACGCGTGCCCGGGCGTCGAGACGTGCATCGGCGCGCTGCGCGAGAAGGAAGTTGTCGTCGATGACAACGTGGAGTTCCGGGTCCGCGAGCTCGTCGAGGAACACGGCGCGGATCCGACTACGGAGCACGAAGCCGTAGTGGCGGCCGGCCGCGAGCCGGCGCACGGTCGCGATGGCAGTTTCGAACTCGTCGAACGATTGGCCGCGCAGCTCGAGCCCACACCGTCGCATGATGAGGACGAGCCGGTCGATTACTACAACCGGAAGAGCTTCCACGTCGTGCGCGCGGGGGAGACGATCGGGCGCCTCGTGGAGCCGACCGCGGGCCGCGCCGGCCTCACTGTCGCCGGCAAGGAAATCGCGCCGCGCACAGGCAAGGCGTGCGAGGTGCGCGTCGAGGACGGGGCGTCGCTCCAGGGCGATCTCATCGTCGCCGACGTCACCGGCGCGCTCCGGCACGAGGGCGGCGCGATCGGTGTCGACGAAGTGCTCGAGATCAGCGGCCCGGTCGATTACGAGACGGGGAACATCGAGTTCCCCGGCGATGTCATCGTCCGCGAGGGCGTCTGTGATTGCTTTCGCGTCGTCGGCGAGCGCGATGTCACCGTCCTCGGCGTCGTTGAGGCGGCGACGATCCGGGCCGAGCGTGACGCGAGCCTTCTGGGCGGGATGGCAGGGCGCGAGAAGGGCGAACTGTCCGTCGGGCGTGATCTCGAGGCCCGCTACCTGGGCATGGTCAGCGGCGTCGTCGGGCGCCACGCGACCGTCGAACGCGAGGTCGTCGATTGCGATCTCGAGGTCCGCGGCCGGTTCCACGGCGAGCGGTGCGCGATCGTCGGTGGCCGGCTCGCCATTCGCGCTTCCAGCGAGGTCGGCGAGATCGGGCGCTACTCGGGGGTGCGCACCGAGGTGGTGATCGGCCGGGCGCCGAGCGCTGAGCGGCTCGCGAGCAAGGCGTCCGGGCTGCTCGAGTCGATCCGAAAGCATGAGGAGCAGGCCCGGGCGCGCGGGGGGCCGGGCGCGCATGGCGACCACGCCGGCATGCGCGACAGACTCAGCGGCGCCGTCGATGCGCTCCGCTCCCGATTCACTCCGGCGCGAGACATCCGCCTCCAGGTGCTCCGTCAGATCCACGCCGGGTCGGTCATCTACATCGGGGGCTTCGAGCTGGCGATCACGCGCACGCTGCGCGGGCCGCTGTCGGTGTCGATGGACCTGGGCGGATTCCCGCGGATCGTCGACGCCAGCGGGAAGCCCCTCGAGACGACCTCCTTCGGGAAGCTCCGGTCGCTCGACGACGGCGCCGGCGAGCAGGCCGCCTGACCGAAGGCGAACATCAACGATCGGCAGTGGACAAGGCGCCTCGTCGGTGGTGTGATTCAGACGACATGGCGCAACCACTCCACCTCTTCCGGGTCAACGGCCTGCGCGTGCTGAGCGCGGCGGGCATCCTCACAGTCGGCGCGATCGCCTTCGCGCAGCAGCAGGAGCGGGCCGAGCCGCCGCCTGCGGAGCGCCAGGCGCCGGCGCAGGAGGAGCGGCAGGTCCGGGTCTTCCTCGTCGGTGGTCAGCGGATCGATGGCGTCCTCGTCGAGGAGCGGGACGATGCGATCATCGTTCGTATCAGCGGCGTCGACACCACCATCGCGCGTGAGCACATCGATCGCATCACCGTCGAGCGACCCGCGATCGACCGCTACCGCGAGATGCGCCGGCTGATCGCCGACGACGACATCGACCGACGCCTGATTCTC
The DNA here is from genome assembly GCA_043101835.1 of Phycisphaerales bacterium. Lineage (GTDB taxonomy): Bacteria > Planctomycetota > Phycisphaerae > Phycisphaerales > UBA1924 > JBICHM01. Next base: position 4,566 of record JBICHM010000308.1, read on the forward strand.
ATCGACTGGATGCGCGCCGAGAATCTTCTCGACGAGGCCCGGTTGGAGATCGAGCAGGTCCTCGAGCGCGAGCCGGCCAACGGCGACGCCCTGCGCCTGTCGCGACTGATCGATGAGCAAATCTCGCTTCGGGATCGGCGCGAGGCGGACGGGGCGCCGCTCATCCCGCCGCGCACGCCGGCGCGCGCGATGCGCCGCCCGCCCGCCGCCGATTTCCCGCTTGTCTCGGACGCGGACGCGAACCTCATCAAACTGCTCGAAGTGAACCTCGCCGATCCGCCGCGCATGGTGATCGAGCGCGAGACGGTCGACAAACTGATCACCGGCTACCGGGGGCGCGCGGGCATTCCGCGGCGCGAGGCGGAGGATCAGGCGTTCCGCCGTCTGCCCGCGGGCGAGATTTTGCGCGCGATGTTCGAGGTGCGGGCGCGCGACCTGTATCCCGAGGTTGAGGTGATCGATCTGCCCGAGTCGCTGCGCCTGTTCCGCGACCATGTGAACTCGACATGGCTCGTGAACGGCTGCGCGACGACCGCCTGCCACGGCGGACTCGACGCTGGCGACTTCCTGCTGTTCAACCGGGCGCCGACGAGCGATCGGTCGTTCCTCACGAATCTGCTCATCCTCGAGCGGTATCGCACGAGCGACGGCAGGGCGCTCATCGACTATGTGCGCCCGGAGCAGTCGCTGCTGCTGCAACTCGCGATCACGCCCAAGCTGTCATCCAGCCCGCACCCGGATGTGCCCGGCTACCGCCCGGTCTTCCTGTCGTCGCGTTCGCGTCGCTACGCGCAGACGGTGGGCTGGATCGAGTCGATGCACCTGCCGCGCCCGGCGTACCCGGTGGAGTACAGGCCGCCGGCTCCCGCCGACTTCGTGGATCCTGCGGACGCCGACCCCGGACGCACCGGGGAACCGGGCGACCGCTGACTGCGTAGTCGTAGCGCAGGCCGGCCCTTTGCTACACTGCCCGGCCCCCGGTGTCGGTTCGCGCGGACGCGTCAGGTGCATCCGAGCCGGCCCCTGACCGAGGCTCTGAGAGAGGTTCCACCGTGCCCCACGCCCGGACGCTGCCAGTCGCTCCCGCCCGTCGCCTTGTCGCCGCCCTTGGTCTGGCGATTGTGGCCATGGCCATGCCGGCGTGCGACGGCCCTGATTCGACCACGGCGTCCATCGAGGAGGCGCGCCGACTGCTGATGGCGTCGCATCTCAGCGGCCCGACCGGCACGACCGCTGCGGCGGAGCGACAGGCCAACTACGCCCAGGCGCTCAACGTGCTTCGCCCCGCCTCGCAGGAGGGCTCGGACAGGCAGCGGGCCGCGGCGCAGATGCTCATTGCCCAGGCCCAGGCCGGGCAGGGGGCGATCCTGACCGATGCGGCGCTCGAACTCGAGCGCCAGGCGGCCGGCGAAGCCTCCCGGCTGCGCAGCGTCTTCGAGAACCTGGTCATCGGGCTGCGCGCCCAGGCCGCCGCGGGCACCAGCGGCGCCACGACCGCCGACCAGCAGCAGATCGCCACGCAGGTTCGGCAGATCGAGGCCGAGCGAGCGGAGTTCGCCGGTCGCCTGAACGCGCTGCGCAGCGAGATGGACCAGATCCGTCAGCAGATGAGCGCCGCCGAGGCAGCCGCCGCGGAAGCGCGAGGGCGCGAAGCGGCCCTCCGCGCCACCCTGCTCGAGGCGGTGGGGGAGACGCGCACGGAGACGGCGGTCGCGGCTGTCGAGGCGCAGCGCGAAGGCGCCCGCCACGAGCGGGAGCGCGCCGTGCTGGATTCGCGCCTGAGCGTGCTCCAGCCCGAGGCGGCCCAACTCGAACGGGAGATTGGCAGCCTCGGCACACGCATCGAGCTGCTCAACGAGTCGCGTCGGCGCATGCAGACCCTCGACCAGGCGATGCGTGACAGCGCCGGCGACGACAATCGCTTCGCGACGCAGAGCGCCCAGACGCTCATGAACGAACTCGCTGCGCTTGACGCGATGCGCGAGAGCGACCTGGCCGACGCCTACAGCGCTGCGATCGGCGCCTTCGAGCAGGCCGTCAGCGCCGCGCGGCAGGCCAGTTCCGTCAGCGGCGACGCCCGGTCGGTGGCGATGATCTCGCTCGGCTCGCACCAGCAGAATCTCGGCGACCTGTACGGCGCCCAGGCGCGTGGGCAGGAGCGCTATGCCTCCTTGCTCGGCCGTCTGCTCGAGGCCGACCCGGCGCTTCCGCAGGCTTCGACGATCCGGCAGTACCTCTCGCGCGTCGAGAGCGACGCCGCGGCGCTCCGCGACCAGGCGCGCGCCGCGTACGACGAGGCGGGCCAGTCCTACGGTCGCGCACAGGCGCGTGGCGACCTCCGGGAGCGGATCGACGCGCTCACCGCCGCGCTCGCCGAGCCGGCGCCCGAGAGCGTCGATGACGGCAGCCTGGACGGCGCGCAGGACAGCGGGCAGTTCGAGGAGTCCCTCGACGAGCAGGACGCCGGCGCCGGCGTCTGACCCCGACGCGAGGTTTCGGCCCGTGCGCCTTGGTTGCGCCGCGCGGGACGCGAACAATGGGCCGATGACCACCAAGCCAGACACCCCCCAGGCGGCGGGGCGCCAGCGCGGCACGCGCGAGGGCAGCCCCGGAAGCGACATCGCCTTCCCTCAGGTGCAGATGCACCTCGTGCGCCCGACCGAGCCGGCCGTCGGCGTCGTGACGCGCAACGAGTTGTGCACGAGCGGTCGCAAGGCGGCCGGCTTCGTGCGCCACATCGAGATTGATGTGTCGAGAACGCCGCTCGCGGGGAACTTCCGCGCCGGTCAGTCCTTCGGCGTCATTCCGCCCGGCGAGGACGGGCGCGGCCGGCCGCACAGCGTTCGCCTGTATTCGATCGCCTCACCCAGCCGGGGCGAAGATGGCGAGGGCAAGGTGCTCTCGACCACTGTGAAGCGCACCATCGATGAGCACTGGGACACCCACGAGCTCTTCCTCGGCGTGGCGTCGAACTACCTGTGCAACCTGCACGAGGGCGACGAGGTGCGCGTCACTGGGCCGAACGGCAAGCGGTTCCTGCTCCCCGAGAAGCCCGGGGAGCACGACTACCTCTTCATCGCCACCGGAACCGGCATCGCGCCCTTCCGAGGCATGGTCGCGGAACTGCTCGACGCCGGCTGCATCTTCGAGCATCAGTTCGATC
>JBICHM010000309.1:0-17785 GCA_043101835.1 Phycisphaerales bacterium
GCCCCGCCTGATCGCGGTCCAGCCGTGCGCGAGTTCGTGGAGGGTGATCGAGAAGATCACCCAGAAAACCCACGAGACCAGCAGCATGGGGTGCGATGCATAGGCCTCTGTCACCCACCAGTTGAAGTTGAACGGGGCGTCCACGGTCGTCGCTCCTCTGCGGCGTCAAGGAGAATACGCGACTACGCTGCCGTCATGGCGAAGGTCTCCTACTGCGTCACCGCGACCCTGCCCGACGAGGCGACGGCGCGTGAGTATCTCGACTGGCTGCTCGGCGGTCACATCGAGGGCGTGCTCGTCGGCGGGGCCGAGCGAGCGGCGGTCGTCCGCCTCGACGGCCCGCCGATCCGCATCGAATCGCGCTACGTGTTCCCGTCGCGCGAGGCGATGGCGGCGTACGAGGCGGGGCCTGCGATCCCGTTGCGCGAGGACGGGAAGCGTCGTTTCGGCGACCGCAGTGTGACATTCGAGCGCCGGGTCGGCGTCTTCGAGAACGCCCCCTTGCCGTCCTGAGGCTCAGGCACGGATCGCGTTCTCGTAGTGGCGCACGACGGCGCGCCCCGTCGATGGAAACTCGATCGCGACCACATCGATGCGCAGCGGCGCGCCGGTTCGACCGAGTCGCGACGCCGCGGCGTGGGCGACGCGCAGCAGCGTGGCGCGTTTCTTCTTCGTGATCGCCGCCTCCGGCGGCGGCGTGGCGTCGGCCTCGTCTCGCCGGCGCGACTTCACTTCGACGATGACCAGCGTCTGCTTGTCCGGCGCAAGGCAGACGAGGTCGGCCTCGCCGGGCGTGAGCACGAGATTCCGCCGGAGCACGCGGCATCCGGCGCGGCGCATCACGCGGGCTGCGACGCGCTCGCCGCGCCGCCCGAGCGGATCGGCCGGGCGCCAGCGGCGCGCGACGCCGAAGAAGCCGCGCCGACGCGCGCTCATTGTCGCTGCGAGAGCAGGTATCGCTCGGCGGCGAGCTGGAAGAGCCGGCGCTCCATCTGCTCGATATCGCTGAGGCTGCCGCGTTCGATGAGCCTGGAGAAGTACTCGGTCTGCGCCTCGCCGAAGCGCTGGCCAACGAGCGAGTCGTGCAACTGCAGCTGCGCCTCGTAGAGACTCAGGCCCTCGTCCTGGATCGAGTCGAGGTGGAGCCAGACCTTGCGCTCGTTGTAGTCAATCGGGCCGATCGTCTGGCCGATGGCGAGCGCTCGCGCCGCGTCGTTGAGGACGGGCGGCGCGAAAAACTCGTTCGCCTCGTAGGGGGCGTCCGCGAGCAGGGTGACGGTGCGGACGCCGCCGGCGGCGGGCTGGTACACGGTCACCGCGCTGTCGTTGGCGATCGAGGCAAAGGGTTCGCCGGCGTCGAGGCGCGACGCGATCGCGCCGGCGGCGTCTTCGTTGGCCGCCCAGACCATGCGGAGCGTGGCGACCGGCGGCGGATCGAGGACATCCTTCTCGCGTTCGTACGCCTGTCGCACCTCGCGCCACGACACGAAGACACGGTCGGAGACCGCGCGCCGCAACTGCTCGCGGATGAGCATGCGGTTGCGCTCCTGCAGCACTTTCTGATCGAGCGTGAGTCCTTCCTCGGTCATCAGGCGCTGGTTGGCGATCGACTCGCTGCCCCGGTTCTCGCTGATGATGTTCTCGCGAAGCCGACCAACGAACGCGAGCAGGCCGGTGCGTTCCTCCGGCGAGAGGCTCGACTCGAGTTCGGCGAGGAGCAGTTCGTCGCGAATGCGGTCGCGCAGCGCCAACTGCACCTGCTCGCGCGCGAAGCGGAGCCATTGCTCGGGCGTCATGCGCTCAGCCTCGACGCGCAGGCGCGCTTCCATCGGCTCGAAGAACTCGCTGGCGAAGAGGGGGCGACCGTTGATGTGGCCCACCATCGCGTCGACGGGCACGGAGACGCCTGCCGATTCCTGCGGCTCCGGGGCCTCCGGCTCGGCGCCGGCGCTGGCGAGGATCTGGGCGATCTGCGCCTCGCCGGCTTCGTCGAGCGCGCCGGCCTCCTGCTCGGCGAGGGCCGGGCGAGGGCGCGCCGGGCGCGGCGCCGGCGGACCGGTGAGGACCTCCACATCGTCGAGCCCGGCGCGAGCCGTGACCTCGTCGATGCGACGGACCTCCTGCACCTCGGGGTTGAGCAGGCTGGTGCGGACTTCCTCAGATGGCTCCTCCGGCGCCTGCGCGATGGCGGCCTCCACCGCCTCGACCTCGGGCTGGCGGAAGTCCTCGGGGCGCAGGGCCGCGCGCTCGTCGCTGCCCCCAACGCAGCCGGCGAGGGGCGCGCCGATCAACAGCGCGGCAACGGGAAGCGTCATGCGTCCGCCTTGGGGCATCGCTCCATCCTACCGACGTGCGCGACCGTCGGGTTCGAACCCTCTACACTCCCCGAAGAGACACCGAATCGAGTTCGACGCACTGAGGAGGCCCGATGGCCGAACTGATCAATCCCGGCGGCGGCCACGGCGACGGCGCCGGTGAGACGCCGAAGATCCATATCGACAGCGACTGGAAGGCCGAGGCCCAGAAGGAGCGCGAGCGCCTCGCCGAGGCGGAGCGCGCCCAGCAGGAGGCGGCCCCCGAGGGCGGCCCCGGCGCGATGCCCGAGGCCGACCTCACCGCGATCATCCGCATGATCGCCACGCAGGCGCTGCTCTACATGGGCGGCATCCCGGATCCGGAAACCGGGCGCGCCGTGGTTGCGCCGGAATACGCCCGGTACCACATCGATTTGCTCGGCGCGCTCGACGAGAAAACGAAGGGCAACCGCACCGAGGCGGAGGAGCAGGAACTGGCCGGCCTGCTCAATGAGCTTCGCATGCGCTTCGTCGATCTGATGGGCGCGGTGGACGAGGCGATGGCGCGGCGCGCTCAGGAGGGCGCAGGCGCCGACGAGACGAGCGGCGGCGAGCACGCCTGACTGGCGTGTCCGACGCCTCGGCGAGCGCCGGCGCGTAGACTGACCCCCGCCCCGATTGGCTTCCGGCCCCCTCCGCGGGCGCCAGTGACGCGCCGCGACGGGCCAGTTCGGCAAGGAGATTCCCAGGCGTGGCAGCCAAGCAATCCTTCATGCAGCGGCATCATTTCCTCCTCCGCCGCCTGCACTCGCTGACCGGCGTGATGCCCATCGGGCTTTTCCTGATCTCCCACCTGACGACCAACTCGTCGGTTGTGTGGGGGATGCTCAACGGCGCCAAGTACGAGGGCCACCATCCGGGCGTCGGAACCTTTCAGCACGAAGTCAACTTCATCCACAGCATCCCGTTCCTGCTGTTGATCGAGATCTTCGGGCTGTGGCTGCCGATCGCGTTCCATTCAATCCTCGGCGTGTACTACGCGACGACCGGGAAGGCGAATAACGCCGCGTACAAGCACCAGGCGAACTGGCGCTACTCGCTGCAGCGAATCAGCGGGTATGTCGGCGTGCTGTTCATCTTCTATCACATCGCGACGCTGCGCTGGGGCTGGACGTTCCTCGTGCCGGGCGGGACGAAATGGGAGGCGGAGTACGCCGCCAGCACGCTCGCCGCGGCGCTGCAGGGTTCGACGGAAGGCATCACCGGCGCGGGCGTGATCGTCGCGCTCTTCTACATGGCGGGCGTCAGCCTGCTGGTCTTCCACCTGGCCAACGGGCTGTGGACCGCGGCGATCACCTGGGGCCTGACACTGACGCAGCAGTCGATGCGTCGCTGGGGCTATGTGTGTGCGGTCCTCGGCGTCGGCCTGATGGGCGCCGCGTGGAGCGCGGTCATCGGCTTCATGACGCTCGACTACGACGCGGCCCGCGCGACGGAGCAGGCGATGCTCGACGGAACGATGCACGGCGGGGAGACCGCGCCCATGGCTGCCGACACGCCGACCGAATCGGTCGGCGGCTCGCTGGCGAATACCCAAAGCGCACAGGACTGACAGGAGTCCCACACGGATGATCATGCAGCCGAATAGCGAGAGGCGGGCGATCGTCGTCGGGGGCGGCCTCGCGGGCCTCGCCGCCGCGTCCCGACTCGTCGAACAGGGCGTGCTCGTGGACCTCTTCTCGGTGGTCCCGGTGAAGCGATCCCACTCGGTGTGCGCCCAGGGCGGCATCAACGCCTGCAACGAGGTGGCGCGCCAGCAGGGCTTCAGCGAATGGAGCCACATGGACGAGACGCTGTACGGCGGGGATTACCTCGCCGACCAGCCGCCCGTCTACGAGATGACGCACTGGGCGCCGAAGATCATCGACCTGCTCGACCGCATGGGCGTGCCCTTCAACCGCACCGCCGAGATGCAGCGCGACCTGCGCCTCTTCGGCGGCAGCCTCTTCAAGCGCACGCACTTCGCCGGCGCCACCACCGGGCAGCAGTTGATGTACGCCCTCGACGAGCAGGTGCGCCGGCACGAGGCCGAGGGAAAGGTCACCAAGTACGAGTTCTGGGAGTTCCTCTGGCCGATCCTCGACGGCGAGGGCGACGAGCGCCGCTGCGTCGGCATCGTGGCGCAGGACCTGCGGACAATGCAGATCCGCGCGTTCCGCGCCGACGTTGTCGCGATGGCCACCGGCGGGTGCGGGCTGATCTTCGGCAAGAGCACGAACTCGGTGATGTGCACCGGCGGCGCCGCGTCGCGCTGCTACCAGGCCGGCGCCTGGTACGGCAACGGCGAGTTCATCCAGGTGCACCCGACCGCCATCCCGGGCGCCGACAAGTGCCGCCTGATGAGCGAGAGCGCCCGCGGCGAGGGCGGTCGCGTGTGGGTGCCCCGAAAGCAGGGCGATGACCGCGATCCGCGCGAGATTCCGGAAGAGGAGCGCTGGTACTTCCTCGAGGAGCGGTACCCCAAGTACGGGAACCTTGTGCCGCGCGACATCGCGAGCCGCGAGATCTTCGACGTCTGCGTCAACAGCAAGATGGGTGTCGGCGGCGGCAACCAGGTGTACCTCGATCTCACCCACAAGCCGCGCGAGGAACTCGACCGCAAGCTCAAGGGCATCCTGGAGATCTACGAGAAGTTCGCCGGGCAGGACCCGCGCGAGTTCCCGATGAAAATCTTTCCCGCTGTTCACTACTCGATGGGCGGACTGTGGACGACCTTTACGCCCGAGACGCGCGCCGCCGACAGCGTGCGCGATGTGAACGCCGGTCGTGGTGAGGTCCTGGGCATGAAGCTCGGCGCGCCGAACACGATGATGACGAATATCGAGGGCCTCTACGCTCTCGGCGAGGTGAACTTCGCGTACCACGGCGCGACGCGCCTGGGCGCCAACGCGCTGCTCTCGTGCATCTTCGACGGGCTGTTCGCCGGCGTGGGCATGGCGCGGTTCATCCAGGACCACGCGATGGAGCGCGAGGACCCGCACGCCTCGGTCTTCGAGGACGCGGTGAAGGAGCAGGAATCGCGCCAGCAGCGTCTCATCGACGGCGCCGGCGACAGCGCCTCGAACGTTGATGACAACGCCTACAAGATCGCCTTCGAGATGGGCGAAGAGATGACCGCGGCGAGCACGGTGGTGAAGACCGGGCCGCGCATGGAGCAGGCGCTCGAGAAGATCCGCGAACTGCAGGACCGCTTCGGCAAGGTGCGACTGGCCGACAGCGGCATGTGGACGAACCAGAACCTATCGTTCAGTCGCGCCGTCGGCGACATGCTCATCCTCGCCGAGGCGATCGTCGTCGGCGGCATTCAGCGCAAGGAGAGCCGCGGCTCGCACTACCGCACGGACTTCCCCGAGCGCGATGATGCGAACTTCCACAAAACGACGGTCGCGGCGTTCGACAGCGCCACCGGCCGGCCGAACATCACCTACAGGGATGTCGTCACGGGCCTCGTCGAGCTGCGCGCCCGCACGTACGGGAAGACCGACGCCAAGCCGTCCGAGCAGAGCGGCGCGAACGATCCCGCGAAGCGGCGCGAGCAGCACGACGCCGCCGTCAAGAGCTGACCCCACCGACCTTTCCTCGTTCAAGCGAGTGATTCCTCCATGACCGCAGCCCCCACGAGAGCAAGCAGCGCAAGGCCCACTTCCGCCCGCAAGGTCGGCGAGCAGCGCACGGTCCGCTTCCGAATCGAGCGGTGCGACGGCCCCGGCAAGCCGTCGCGCTGGGAGTCCTTCGATGTGCCCGTGAAGTGGGGCGAGGGCGCCAACATCATTTCGTGCCTGCAGTGGATCGCGGCGAACCCGACGACCGCCGACGGCGCGAAGACCACGCCAGTTGTCTGGGACTCCGGCTGCCTCGAGGAAGTCTGCGGCTCCTGCACCATGCGCATCAACGGGACGGTGCGCCAGTCGTGCTCGTTCCTCATCGATGAGCACTGCCCGAACGACGGCGACTCGCTGACGCTCCAGGCGATGGAGAAGTTCCCTGTCGTGCGAGACCTCTGGGTCGATCGCGAGCGCATGTTTCACACGCTGCGCCGCCTGAAGGCGTGGGTCCCGATCGACGGCCTCTACGACCTCGGCGCCGGGCCGAAGGAGAGCCCGGAGGAGCAGCAGCTCCGTTATGTGCTCTCGACCTGCATGTCCTGCGGCTGCTGCCTCGACGCCTGCCCGCAGTTCAAGCTCGTCGAAGACCCCGAGGACTGGGACACCGCCTTCGTCGGCGCCAACGCCATCGGCCAGGCGCTGCTCTTCAACATGCACGAGACCGGCGGCGAACTGGCCGGCGAACGCCTTGAGGTTCTCACCGGCCCCGGCGGCGTGAGCGACTGCGGCAACGCCCAGAACTGCGTGAAGGTGTGCCCCAAGGAGATCCCGCTCACCCAGGCGATCGCCCGCATCGGTCGCGCGGCGACGATCCACGGGATCAAGCGGTTCTTCGCGGGCAAGTAATCGGCGGGGTTACCCCACGCGCACCGCGTAATAGTAGTACCCCTCCTTGCGCACGAACCCCATCGACTCATACAGACGCTGCGCCGTGGTGTTCGTGATCTCTGTCGCGAGCTCGAGCGATGGAGCACCCTGCTCGCGCGCATGTTCGATCGCCCGTTCCGTGAGCGCGCGGCCGATGCCGAGGCCCCGGAAACGCTCATCCACATAGAGGTCGTTCAGCCGCACGCGATGCGACAAGCCGACCGAACTGAAGCTCGGGTAGCACTGGCAGAAGCCCGCGGCGTCATCCCCCACTGTCGCCAAGAAGACCGCCGACTCCCCCCGCTCCTGGCGCTCGCGCAGGAAGGCCTTCGACCGCTCGGCCTCCACCGGCTGCTTGTAGAAGGAGCGATAGGCGTCGAAGAGCGGCGCGACGGCGTCGAGGTCGTCGAGCGATGCGCGACGGATGCGGAACTTCGGCTCGGCGGTCACGCGTCGATCCCGTGGTCCGCGGCGTGCTCCATCGCCTCGCAGAACCGGTCGAGTTCCTCGGGCAGCGTGTAGACGCTTGGCGTCACACGGATGCCGCGGAACTGCGCGTGGTTGATGGGCGTCGTGATGATGCGATGCGTGCGCCAGAGCCACGCGTTGAGGTCGTTGGGCGCGATGCCCTCGATCTCGACGGTCGCGAGGCCGCAGGAGTAGCGCGGGTCGAGGCTGGTGTGCAGGCGGATGCGGTCGTGCTCGAGGAGGCGCTTCGCCCAATAGTTGCGAAGCCAGCGGAGGCGGGCTTCCTTGCGGGCAAAGCCAATGGACTGGTTGAATGTCAGCGCCTCACCGATCGCGAGATAGCCCGCCGCGGGGTGCGTGCCGATCTCCTCGAACTTGCGGATGTTGTCATCCATGTGCGGGTCGGCGGCCATGAGCGGCCAGAGGTCGCCGATGCGATCGCGGCGCACATACAACAGCCCCGTGCCGTGCGGCGCGAAGAGCCACTTGTGCAGGCTGGTGGCGTAGTAGTCGCATCCGAGTTCATCGAGTGTGAACTGGAAATGTGCAAAGCCGTGGGCGCCGTCCACGATCACCGGCACACCGTGACGCCTCGCCATGTCCACGATCCTCTTCACCGGCAGGATCTGCCCGCTGATGTTGATGACATGCGACACCAGCATGAGGCGCGTGCGGGGCGTGATCGCCGCCTCGAAGCGACGCACCACCTCGTCGTCGTCCTCGGCGGGCACAGGGATCTCGACCTCGATGAGCTTCACGCCCTCGCGCCGCTCGCGCTGGCGGAAGGTCGTGAGCATGCGCGGATAGTCCTGGCTGGTCGTGACGATTTCGTCGCCGCGCTCGAGGTCGAAGCCGAACTGGCAGATCTGCAGCGACTCCGACGCGTTGCGCGTCAGGGCGACTTCCTCGGCGTCGACCCCCCACTGGCGGGCGAGGCGCTGTCGAACGCCCTCGCGCTGCGGCTCGAGCACATTCCACATGTTCCGCGTCGGCGCGAGGTTGCTGAAGTCAAGGTGACGCTTCATCGCCTCCTGCACGAAGGCCGGCGACGGGCTCACGCCGCCGTTATTCAGGTTGACGAGCGACCGGTCGACGGTGAACGCGCGTGCGATGTGGCCCCAGTAGGCCTCGTCGGTCGCGGCCTGCTTCGGGTCGTCGCGCTCGGCCGGCGGGCGCATCTCGCTCGCCGCCTGCAGCGCCTCAGCGATGCGCGGCAGGCTGAGAAGACCCACCGCCGGCGCCGCCTTCATCCACAGCGGCGTCCCGATCGCCCCGCCCATTTGCCCAAGAACCGCGCGTCTCGTCGGCATCGGCCCCCTCCTTCGCGCCTGCAGCGCCGGCGCCCACTGTACCGGAGGCTGCGCCGATGTCCGGCGTCAGCACGCGCAACGCGCTGGGGAGCACTCGGAGGCGGGCGCCCTCGCCACGAAACACGAAGGCCTCGCCGTCGATCTGCGCCGGCGGCGGCGCGCCCTCCCAGGCGATCTCGACCCGCTCAGCCCGCTCGTGCACCGCACTGGGGTGCCCCGACGCCGCACGGAGCCAGCATCGAAGCGCCCAGAGGCAGAGCGTGGCCGTGGTCGTCGCCGGCATGAAGAGCACATCGAGCCGACCGTCGGTCATCGAGGCGTCGTGGACGGGGTCCATTCGCGCCGCGTACTGGCGACTGTTGGCGACGATGAGCAGCCCCCGCCGGCCGACGACAATCTCGCGCCCGTCCGCCACGATCGTCAGGCGCGGCAGCGACGGCCGGAGCGCTTCCGCAGCGATGTGCGGCGCATAGGAGAGGCGCCGGATCGCCCCGGTCCGCTCGGCGTGCAGGCGATGGATGATGCTCGCGTCGGCGCCGACGCTGCACATGACCAGGAAGACGCGCCCATCGACCTCGGCCGCGTCCACGCGCGCCACTGACGGGTGCGCCAGCGCATCGAGCACGCCGTCGGCGTCGCGCGTCATCGCGAACTGGCGCGCAAAGAGGTTCTCCGTGCCCAGGGGCACGTGGTGGACTGGCACGCCGGCGTCGATCGCGGCGCGGGCCGCGTGGTGCACCGTCCCGTCGCCCCCGGCGATGACGAGGGCGCCGGCCCGGTGCAGGGCGTCGGGAAGGCGACTCTCGATCTCCGGCCCGACATCGAGGCGCACGCACACATGGCCCGCGCCGGTGATGCGATCCTCGAGCACGGCGCCGACATGCTGCCCGACCCCGCGTCCGGAGCGGGTGTTGACGATGAGCACAACCTTCATCGTGCGCCCGCGCCGCTCGGCGCCCGGTCTGCAGCGCGCATCCGTTCGCGACCCCAGCGCTCAAAGAGGTCGCCGAGACGCTCGTTCACGGCCACGCGCACCGGCTCGTCCACCGGCTTAAAGGTGTTCTTGCGATAGCCGGCGACGGAGTCGAGGTAGGCGCGAAGCTTCGCGTCGAAGGCGTCTGTGTAATCCAGCCCGATCGCCTTGTAGACGGCGCGCACCGCGGCGATGGCGTCGGAATCGAGATCCTCGAATCGCACCTCGACCACCGACCCGTCGGGGCAGGCGTCGGCGTCGCGGTAGAACGCCTCCTCCATCCGCGCGTAGTTCTCGAGGAAGCGCGTGGCGTAGTTGGCCTCGGCGAGCGGCTCCTGCACCTGGAAGAGCGTGTGCCCGGCGCTGGCCATGTGCATGTTCGACCGGTACACGCGATACGGATCGCGGTGGATGTGCACGAAGCGGGCGCCCGGGTAGAGCTCGCGCAGCAGGCCGACCCGCGCCGTGTTGTAGGGGTTCTTCAGCAGCGGGCGCCGGTGGCGCCGGAAGGCGACGAGCTTTCGGACGAATCGGTCCATCACGCGCTTCCAGCGGGCGCGCTCACGATCGGTCATCTCGCCGGGGAAGGTGAATCGCTCGTAGCGGTCGATCTCCCGCGGCAGGCGCACCGCCCAGTCGGGCGAGAGGCCGCTGGCGTTGGCGATCGCGTACTCCTCCTCATTCGGGCTGAAGACGCCGAATGCCACGCTGTCCATCGGGCGCTTCCACGGGCTGAACGCCTTCAGGAACGGCACGATCAGCCACCCGCTCACAAGGAAGCCGAACGGATTGATCACCTGGAATGTGCGGGCGCAGGCGAACTGCGGGTCGAGCGCGAGTAGGTTCTGCAGGTGCGTCGTCCCGCTGCGGTGCACGCCGACGATGAAGACCGGATCGAGCGGACGTCGGCGCAGCAGCAGCGGCGCCAGCAGACGCTCGGGCAGCGTGGTGATAAAGGTCACCGTTGCGCTGACGAGGATCGCGATCGTACGCGGAATGTAGGGCGGGTCGATACGAAACCGCGCCCGCCACAGCTGCGCGAGCCAGACATCGAGCGGCGCGAACATGCCCATGTTGGCGAAGGGGTAAAACTTCCGGAACGATTCGCTCACCCCGTCGCGCTGCTCGATGGCGGCGTCCTGGGGGCGCTTCGCAAGCAGCAGTGCGCAGGCGAGAATCGCGACGGCGAGCCCCCCCCAGACAAAGATCGACTGGCGCGGGTCGCCCTCGGGCGCGAACCAGAGCGGCAGCGTCGCCTGCTCGGCGTCGGGGAAGAGACCGCTGCGTTTCGCGAACTTCCGCATCGCCGCCCAGCCGACGAGCAGGCCTGCGCTCGTCACGACGCTGCCGGTCAGCATCCGCACCTGGCAGAGCAGGACGCCCGCGAGCGTCATGCCCGCCAGCGTGCGAAGCGATGCAGGCTCGGCGAAGGCGCCCGCATCCTCGAAGCGCGTCAGCATCGCGAAGAGCGCGCCAACGACAACGCACGAGACGATGCGCCCGTGGCGCTCGCGGAACATGCTCAGGAGGTAGCCGGGGAAGATGACTGTCAGCACGATCGCCAGCGGCAGCGCGGGGACGGCCTTCAGCGCCGCCTTGCCGACGCGCGAGGCCTCCGGTGAACCAGTCCACCCCGTGGCGCCGACGATCGCGGCGAGCAGGTAGGCGACGCCGAGGGTCCCAAGCCCGGCGAGGAGGGCCAGACCGAAGCGAGCGCGCCAGCGGTCGGGGATCGCCAGGCCGTAATCGGCGATGGGTCGCTGCTCGGCGCCCATGAGCATGGCGAGGCCGGCCATCGCGAGGACAATGATGAGCCCCCGCTCGGCGCCGCTGGCGTTGAGCATGTCGAAGTCAAAGCCCAGCAGGCGCGCGACCGTCTGCACGAGGAGCGCGACCAGGGCCACACCCGCCACCCACATCCCGACCTTCACGAAGGGCGGGAGCGCGCGGACGCGATTCGCGGGTGTCGTCGCCTGGGCCATGGCTCGGTGCTGCTCCGGGCCGTCATCGTAGCCGCTCGCGCCGCCCGACCGGGCCGGTCAGCCGCCCATCGAGCATGCGCCCCACGACCAGCGCCACAGGGCATGCGATTCGTCGCCGATCGGGCTGCCCGGGGGCGCATCCGGCGTCGGCGCCGGCAGGTCGGCCGGCTGCGACGCGCGAGCGAGGAATCGCGCGATCTCCCGGGCCATCCCGCGATCCTGCGTGGCCTGCGACGCCAGGCGACCGCTGGCGCGCGAGCGCAATTCGAGGCGCGGCCCAAGATCCTCAAGCGCCGCCTCGATGCGCCAGCGGACGCGCGCCGGTGTCCGGTCGCTCGCGGCGGCGCGGATCTGGCGCTGCAGCAGCGCCCGCTGCACCGCCTGTCGCGCGCTCGCGAGACGCGCCTCGGTTTCGACATCTCCCGGGAAGACTCTGTCGATCAGCGCGTCGAGCACCTCCTCAAGCGAGGGCAGCGAGGGGGCGCGTTCGTGGAAGTCCACGAGTCGCGCGCACCGATCGGGGTGCAGCAGCCCGGCGAGCACGATGTCCGCCGCGACCTCCGCTGCGACGGAGGCGTCGAACACCGGCCCCATATCGCTGTCAAACTCCTCGGCGGACCAGCCGTACCCCATCGGCTGCGGCGCCAGCAACACCAGCACCGATTCCGGCAGCGCGAGCGTCTCCGGCTCGAGGCACCGGAGCAACAGGTCCAGCGCGCGGCGCTGGTAGTCCCCGTGCAGCGCGCTGGTCGGCGTCTGACCGTCGCCGGCGAAGGCGTAGTGATATTCCATGCCGCCGAGCGCCTTGACGGCGCCCTCCGCCTGGTAGCGGTGGTAGAGGTAGATCGGCACGAGCGTCTCGCGCAGTTCGGCCATGGGGCGGCCTTCCCGCACATTGCGCGTCCCGAAGTTCGCCAATGCGATCGCGCGCACGCGCAGCGTGTTCTCCAGCTCCTCCACGGGATCTTCGCCGTTGTCCCAGAGGTTGACGCGCGGGTCGCTCGCGCCCGCCGGGCGCGCGACCTCGTCGGAAAGGAACAGCATGCCCTCGGCGAGGCCCTCCTCGACGATCGCGCCGAGCGATGCTCGCTCATCCGCGCCGGGCGAGAACTGGCTGTAGGCGTACCGCACCGAGTGGATGTCCCACGCGCCGATGCCCACGCCGTAGGCGTCGGCGATATCCAGGCCGCCGTCGTCCGTCGCCTTCACCCACGGCGCCGGATAGTCCATCACGCTTGCGCGATCGGCGTAGGTGCTCGCGATGTAGTTGTGCGCGAAGCCGAGCGTGTGACCGACCTCGTGCGCGCTCAACTGCCTGATCCGCGCGAGAGCAAGTTCGAGCGGGTCGTCAGGTCCGCCGGCGCCGGTGGTCCCGACGCCGAGCAGACCCTCGAAGATCATGCGGTCCTGCCGGATGCGCAGCGATCCGAGCGTCACATGCCCCTTGAGGATCTCGCCCGTGCGCGGATCGACGACCGATCCGCCATAGGACCAGCCGCGCGTCGAGCGGTGCACCCACTGGATGACGTTGTAGCGCACATCGAGCGGGTGAGCGCCCTCGGGCATGATCTCCACGCGATAGGCATTCTCGAAGCCCGCGGCCTCAAACGCCTCGGCCCACCAGCGCGCGCCTTCGACCAGCGCTGTGCGGATCGGCTCCGGGGCGCCGCGGTCGACGTAGTAGACGATCGGCGCGACCACCGGGCTCGACGCCGCAGCCGGGTCGGTCTTCTCGAGGCGATGGCGGACGATCCAGCGCTTGATCAGCGGTTCGTCAACGCCGGAGGCGTAGTCCTTGAACTGCACGGAGAACGCGCCGGCGCGCGGATCGAACTCGCGTGGGGTGTACCCGGCCTCGGGCAGGCGGATGAACGAGTGGTGCTGCGTGATCGTGATCGCTCCCGGCGTGGGCGCGGTCTCGCGCACCTCGCGCCCCGGCTCGCTGCCGGTGAAGGTGAGTGTCGCCTCCAGTTCGACATTGTCGGGGAACGCGAAGCACGCATCCGGCGTGAGGAATGAGCGGTCCTTGTCGAGGCTGAAGGCCCCCTGCCCGCTGCGCTTCAGGCTCTGCACGACGCCGTGGGCGTCGCTGACGACGAAGGAGGTGATGTCCACGAGGCAGGCGCCGTCATCATCCTCGGCCGCGACCGCGCCCGCCCAGAGCACGCTCGTCGCAAATGACTCTCGCACCGCGTTTCGTTCGAGCGCATCGTCGGTCAGCGCCCGGAAGGCGAGATTCGGCTGCTCGAAGACGATCTTGCCGCCGATGCGCCGGATCTCGACGATCTTCGACTCGCCAAGCTGCCCCCGGTCGAGCCCAACGGGATTGGAGCCGAGCCCGGTCGCGATGCCTTCCACGTAGATGTACGACCCGATCAGGCCGCGCTCGCCCGTCGGCGCCGGCAAACGCAGCCAGAGTGTGTTCTTCGCGTCGTCGACATACAGCGTGAAGAGGCCATCGAGCCGGCGGAGCCCCTCGACCTTCTCGGCGATGGCGGGCGGGCCTGTGGGAGTGTCGTCCTGCGCACCGGCCTGCGGCGCGAATGCGAGTGCGGCGACGAGCAGGGCGCAGGCGGTCCAGCGGATTCGCACGGGTCGGTCTCCTTTGGGCGTGTTGCGAGCGGGCGCATCCTACCGGCCTGCGCCGGTACGCTGTACCCATGCGGATCGTTCTCGGCTGCATGACCGGCACCAGCTTGGACGCGCTCGATGTCGCGGCCGTCGCGATCAAGGGCCGAGGCCTCGAGTGCCGCGCGCGCCTGCTCGCGTCGCACACCGAGCCGCTTGAAGACCTGCGCGATCCGCTGCGGAGCCTGAGCGCGGGCGTGCCAATGGACGCCGGCGCCATCGCGCGCCTCGCCCGCGCCCTGGGTGAGCTTCACGCAGAGGCATGCCGGCGCGTTGCGCGCAATGCCGGGCGATGCGACCTCGTCTGCGCTCACGGGCAGACCGTCCACCACACCGGAGGCGCCACCTGGCAACTGCTCGACCCCTGGCCGATCGTGCACGCGCTCGAGTGCCCCGTCGTCTCTGACCTGCGCCGCGCGGACATGGCCTCGGGCGGCGAGGGCGCACCGATCACGCCGCTGGCGGACTGGGTGCTCTTCCGCAGCGCCGACGAATCGCGCGTCATCGTCAACCTCGGCGGCTTCTGCAACACCACGCGCCTTCCGGCTGGCGGCACGATCGAGGAGATCCGGGGCGGCGATGTCTGCGCGTGCAACCAGATCCTCGACCATGCCGCCCGGCGCGTGCTCGGCGCCCCATACGACAAGGATGGCGCCCGCGCGAGCGACGGCGTCACCAGCGATGAAGCGACCAACGAACTCGCGAAGCAACTCCGCGCCCAGGCGAAATCCGGCCGCTCCCTCGGCACCGGCGACGAAGGCGGGGCCTGGGTCGACGCCTGGCGCGAGCGACTCGAGCCGGACGACCTGCTCGCCAGCGCCGCGGCGGCGATTGGACGCGTGATCGGCGAAAGCATCGGCAAAACGAGCCGCGTCCTGGTCGCCGGGGGCGGGGCCAGGAACGCGGCGCTGGTCGCGGCGCTCGCTGACTCCTGCGGCGTTCCCGTCGAACCGGCCGATGACCACGGCGTGCCCGCCCACCTGCGCGAAGCCGTCTGCATGGCCGTCCTCGGCGCCTGCTGCGCCGACGGCGTCGCCATCACGCTGCCGAAGGTCACCGGCCGGCGCGACCGCCCGCTCCTCCACGGCGCCTGGATCAACGCCCCCGTCGCCATCCCCGAGGCAGGCGACGACGCATGAACGCCGAGATCCCCGACCGCGCCGGCGTCCTCACCGAGCAGCGCAACGCGCGCACGGCGAACCTGCACAACGCGAGCGTCAGCGAGTGCATTGCGCTGCTCAACGCCGAGGATCAAACAGTCGCGAACGCCGTCGCGAAGGCGGCGCCGGAACTCGTCGCGCTCCTCGAGGACACCGAGCCGCGCTTCCGCGCAGGCGGCCGGCTTATCTACATCGGCGCCGGCACGAGCGGGCGCCTCGGCGTGCTCGACGCCAGCGAGTGCCCCCCAACCTTTCAGACCGATCCCGATCGCGTCGTCGGCCTCATCGCCGGGGGCGACAGCGCGCTCCGCAGGAGCAGTGAGTCAAGAGAGGACGATCCCGACGGCGCCCGCCCCGAACTCGACGCGCTCGGCCTGACACCGGATGACACACTGATCGGCATCGCCGCGGGCGGGACGACGCCGTACGTGCTCGGCGCCCTGCGCATCGCCAAGCAGTCCGGCGCGACGACCTGCCTGCTGACCTGCTCGCCGCCGACGCGCGAAGCGGGCGGTCCAGCCACGATCGACCACCTCATCTTTCTCGACACAGGCCCCGAGGCCATCACCGGCTCGACGCGCATGAAGGCCGGCACGGCGACGAAAATGGCGCTGAACACCATCTCGACGACGCTCATGGTCCGCACCGGAAAGGTGTACCAGAACCTGATGGTGGACCTCCGCGCGACGAACGCGAAGCTGCGCGACCGCGCGGCCCGCATCGTGATGGCGCTGACCGGCCTGTCGCGCGGCGGCGCGTTCGAACTGCTCGACAGCGCGGGCGGGCGGGTGAAGACGGCGATCGTCATGCAGCGCCTAACGGTTGACCGTGTCACCGCCGAAGCGCGCCTCGCCGCCGCCGACGATCGCCTCGACATCGCGCTGGGCGAGGCCTGACATGGCCGGCCTGTCCTGGATCGACTGGCTCGTCGTCGCCCTCTATATGGCCTTCGTCGTGCTCGTTGGGGCGATCTTCGCGCGCCGGGAGAAGTCCGGCGGCGACTTCTTCCTTGCCGGGCGAAGCGTGCCCATGTGGGCCGCGGCGGTCAGCGTCCTGGCGACGAGCCTGAGCGCCGTCACCTTCCTCGGCGGACCGCAGGAGGCCTACGACAACAACCTCACCTACCTCTCGCTCAACCTCGGCGGGCTGCTGGCGGTCGTGCTCGTCGCGATCTTCTTCATTCCCGCCTACTACCGCGCGCAGGTGACGAGCGTGTACGAACTCGTCGGGTCACGCCTCGGCCCGAACGCCGAGCGCGCGACCAGCGCGATGTTCCTGCTCGGGCGCATCTTCGCCTCGGGCGCGCGCCTCTACATCGCGTCGATCCCGCTGTCGCTGATCGTCTTCGGCGACCTCGCGCCGGCCCACCTTATGGGCGCGATCGCGATCGTCGCCCTCGTTGCGACGCTGTACACCGTCTCCGGCGGCATCGGCGCGGTGATCTGGACCGACGCCGCGCAGATGCTCGTGCTGCTGACGGCCGCGGGCGCCTGCATCTGGCTGCTGCTCGACCGCATCCCCCTGCCCGCCGGCGAGATCGTCGAGGCCCTGCGCGCCTCCACCACCGACACCGGCGCGAGCAAGCTGACGCTCTTCGACACCCGCCTCGACCCCAGCCTGCCCTTCACCATCTGGGGGGCGCTCGTCGGCATGACGCTCTTCAACATGGCGGCGTACGGCACCGACCAGGACCTCGTCCAGCGCATGCTCACCTGCCGCTCCGCCGTGCGCGGCTCGTGGTCGCTCGTCCTCAGCAACATCCTCGGGATGGCCGTCGTCGCCGTCTTCCTCGCCCTCGGGCTGCTGCTGTACATCTTCTACGCGCGTCCGGACCTTATGGGCGACAGCGCCCCCGCGCCCGTCGAGGACAGCCGGCGCGTCTTTCTGCGCTTCATCCTCACCGAGACGCCCATCGGCCTGCGCGGCCTGATGATCGCCGGTCTGCTCGCCGCCGCGATGAGCAGCCTCGACAGCGCGCTCAACGCCATGAGCAGCGCGGCGGTGTGCAACTTCGTCCGCCCGCGACTCGGCAGGATCACACCGAAGCAGGAAGTCCGCCTCGCGCGCGTCTTCGTCGGCGTCTTCGCCGTGCTCCTCGCGGGCTTCGCCTGCGCGTGTGTCTGGCTGCAGCGCGAGAGCGATGAGGGGCTGCTGCCCTTTGCGCTCGGCGTCATGCTCTACGCCTACGCCGGCACGCTGGCCGTCTTCTGCTGCGCGCTCTTCACCCGGCGCGGCAACGCGACCACCGCGCTCGCGGCCCTCGCCACCGGCTTCCTCGCCGTCGGCGCCATGCAGTTCGGCCCGAAGTGGATCGACGCCTGGCCCCTCCCGGCGTTCGCGCTGGGCTGGCGAATGGCGATCGGTTTCGCGCTGGCATTCGCCGTCTGTCTGCTCGGGCGGCGAACGGGGATGGAACGCGAAGGGCGCGAAGAGACGCG
>JBICHM010000310.1:0-20599 GCA_043101835.1 Phycisphaerales bacterium
CCGGCCGCGATGACCAACCTCAGCCGCAGCGACCGCGAGACGCTCGCGCGCGACATGACCTTCCTCTCGGGCGCGACGATGGGCCACCAGCGCGCGACCGACGGCGTGCAGAAGCTGCTCGTGCAATGGGACGACGGCGACGCCGACGACGCGGCGCACTCGCTCGCGCTGCCCGTCCTCGGCACGCCCGAGGGCGACCCCGCGCGACAGACCGAGTGCGTGATGATTCCCGCGGAGGGGCGCAAGACCGCGTGCATCAGCAGCCAGGTCGGCTGCCCCGTCGGCTGCCGCTTCTGCGCCAGCGGCCTCGGCGGGCTCGACGGCAATCTCACCGCGGGGCGAATCATCGAGCAGATCTGGCGCCTCGCGCGCCTGCCCGAGGTCGGGCGCATCAGCAACGTCGTCTTCATGGGCATGGGCGAGCCGCTGGCGAACTTCCAGGCCGTCAAGCACGCGCTGGGCACGATCACCGCGCCCTGGGGCCTTGGCGTCAGCGCCCGCAAGGTCACCGTCTCGACCGTCGGCCTGCCGAAGGCGATCGAGAAACTCGCGCGCGAGGTGGACCTGCCCGTCACCCTCGCCCTCAGCCTGCACGCCCCGACCGATGAGATCCGGCGCTCCCTCATCCCCTGGAGCCACTACACCACCATCGACGAACTCATCGCGGCGTGCGATGTGTGGTTCCAGAAGACCGGGCGCGAGATCACCCTCGAATACACGCTCATGCGCGAGGTGAACGACAGGCCCGAGCACGCCGAGGGCCTCGCGCGCATCGCGAAGCGCATCCGGGCCAACGTGAACCTCATCCGCTACAACGAGGTGGGGGGGCTGGAGTTCCGGCGCCCGCGCGATGAGGATGTGCGCGATTTCCAGGCGATCCTGCGCGAGCGCGGCGTGAATGTGCACATCCGTGCCAGCCGCGGTCGCGACATCGCCGCCGCGTGCGGGCAGCTGCGTCACGAGAAGGCCGCGGGCTGAGTCGATTCAGGCGGGAAGTGCCTCATCGATGACCGCGCGCGCAACGCGCGCCGCCACCTGCGCGCTCTCGCGCTCAGCGCACACCGTCGCCTGCGCCGTCGCGCCGTCCATCAGCAGGCACAGCTGCTGGGCGAGCGCATCGGGGTCGGGCGCGCCGGCGTCCGACGCGAGCGTGCGCACGAAGTGCACCATGAGGCGCTTGTGCTCGGCGCAGACGCCCTGGATGGGGTTGCCGGCGTCGGCGAACTCGCTCGCCGCGCCGCCGAAGACGCACCCGTGGAACTCCGGCCGGCGGTGCCAGTCCGCCAGCACGTCGAAGAGCGCAAGCAGGCGCTCGCGCGGCTTCGTGGCCCGGCGCTCCACTTCCTGCATGAACCAGTTGCGGAACCGCTCATCGGCCCGGCGCAGGGCCGCGAGGATCAACTCGTCCTTGCTCTTGAAGTGGTTGTAGAGCGTCATGCGCGCCACCCCCGCCTTCGAGAGGATCCGGTCGATGCCTGTGGCGTGGAATCCCTCGCGCTGGAAGAGGTCCAGCGCGGCGTCCACAAGGCGGTCTCGGGCGGAAGCGGGCATGGTGCGTTCTCGTGCCATCGATCGGATAGACCGGTCAGTATCCATAAGTATTCCCGTGCAGGCGGCTTGAGGCCGCGGTCTGACGCCAGAATTGCGTTTTTTCGGTCGCCACGAAGAAATTTCGGCAGCCGGGAAATAGACTGACCGGTCTATCTGTTCACCCCGCTGACCGCACGCCGCTCTCCGACGAGGCGGCCCAATCGAACCCCACGCGGCCAGCGCCGCAGAGCGAACCAAGAAGGAGTCTTCCCATGCCCCGCATCCAGCCCCTCGACGAGTCCGCCGCCAACGACACCCAGAAGGGCCTGCTCGACGCGGTCCAGAAGAAGCTCGGCGCCAAGCCGAACATCCTGACCACGATGGCGCAGAGCCCCGCCACCCTCCAGTCGTACCTGGCCTTCGGCGAGGCGCTCGGCGGCGCGTCGATCAGCGCCAAACTGCGTGAGCAGATCGCCCTCGCCGTCGCCGGCGCCAACGGCTGCGACTACTGCGCCTCGGCCCACACCGCGATCGGCGCCGGCCTCGGCCTCGACAAGGGCGAAGCCCAGAAGAACCTCGCCGGCCAGGCGAGCGACGCCAAGGCCCAGGCCGCCCTCGTCTTCAGCCGGCGCATCGTCGAGACGCGCGGCTGGGTCGAGGACGCCGATGTCCAGGCCGTCCGCACCGCCGGCTACACCGACGGCGAGATCACCGAGATCATCGCCACCGTCTCCCTCAACATCTTCACGAACTACTTCAACCACATCGCGCAGACCGCGATCGACTTCCCCAAGGTCGAGACGCCCCAGCCGGCCTTTGCCTGATTCTCCCTCCGGTCTCCTCTCCGGAACCCCCAACGCGACGCGCCGCGCCCCGGAAGGCTCCTCCCGGGGCCGGCGCGCCGCTCCGGCGCCGCGGGCGCCAAGGAGCGACACGATGTCCGCCAAGACCAACGCCACGCTGCACGTGACCGCAGACAACTTCGAGCAGGAGGTGCTCGCCACCGACCGCCCGGCGCTCGTGGATTTCCACGCCGCCTGGTGCGCTCCCTGCCGCATCCTCGGCCCGACGATCGATGAGATCGCCGACGAGTACGCCGGTCGGGCCGTCGTCGCGAAGGTGGATGTGGACGCTGCGCCCTCCCTCGCCCAGCGCTACGGCGTGCAGTCGATCCCCACGCTGCTCGTCGTCAAGGACGGCGAAGTCATCGCCAAGCGCATCGGCATCGCCCCCAAGGGCGATCTGACGGATCTCCTCGATCAGGCCATCGCCTGACCGGATCGACCTTTTCTCAAGGTTCCCCCCACGGGGCCGGGAGCGGCAGCGTCGTCGCCCCGGCCTTTTTCCTGCGCGCAGGCCGCGCCTCGTCCATAATCCACGCGCATGCACGCACCGCTCGCGACCATCGCGCAGGACGCCGGGCCGCTCTGGCTCAGCGAGTTCGAGGCCTTCAGCACGACGCACGGCGTCGTCTTCGCCTGCGCCGTCGGCGCGATGGCCGGCGCGTCGATGCTCGGCCGGCGCTGGCTTGCCCAAGGCGAGGCGAAGAAGGAATGGCGCTTCCGCGTCGCCTGGTCGCTGTTCATCATCGTGTTCCAGGCATTCGGCGTCGCGTGGTACGCGTGGCCGAGCAACTTCGACTGGGCCCGCAGCCTGCCGCTGCATATCTGCGACCTGGTCGTGTGGCTCGCGCCGCTCGCGCTGCTGACGCAGTGGCGCCCGGCGCGCACGGTGCTCTATTTCTGGGGCGTCGGGCTGAGCACGCAGGCGTTCTTCACGCCGGTGCTGCAGGACGGCGCGGCGAGCCCCGAGTTCTGGGTCTTCTGGGTCGGCCACACGCAGATCGTCGGCTCAGCGATCTACGACGCCGCGGCCCTCGGATACCGGCCGCGCCTGCGCGACGTGGCGATCGCGATGGGCATCACGCTGGGATACCTCGCCCTGATCACCCCGTTCAACCTCGCCTTCGACTGGAACTACGGCTATGTCGGCGCCGTCGAGCCGGAGACGCCGACGATCATCGACCGCCTCGGCCCCTGGCCCCTGCGCCTGCTGCCGATGTTCGGCCTGACGCTGCTGGCGTTCCTGCTGGCGTGGGCGCCGTGGGTGATCGGCGCCCGCATCGTGGGCGGTCGTCCTGCCACCTCTCCCCTTGGGGGAGAGGTCGGCGAGCGCAGCGAGCCGGGTGAGGGGTCCTGATTCGTCGCGAGCGCAGCGAGCTTCCTCATCTCCAATCCTGCACTTCGCAGGGCCTCAGTGCAGGCTTCCTCGCGTCATTCCGGCACATTCCCGAACAACTCGCACGCCCTCGACAGATCCACATTCCCGCCGCTGAAGATCACGCCCACGCGCTTGCCCTTTGCCTCGATTTTCCCTTCGAGCAGGGCCGCGAGGGCGAGCGCGCCGGTCGGCTCGATCACCAGCTTCATCCGCTCCCACACGAAGCGCATCGTGCGCACGAGGGCCGCGTCCGGCACGGTCGTCATGTCGTGTACATGCTGCAGCATGCACGCGAGCGTCAGGTCGCCGACGCGGTCGGTGCGCGCGCCGTCGGCGATCGTGTCGGGAGTCTTGATGGCGACGATCTTCTTCTCTCGGAACGAGCGTACGCCGTCGTCGCCCGCTTCCGGCTCGACGCCGATCACATTGCACTTCGGGCTGAGTGCGCTCGCGGCGATCGCGCACCCCGAGATCAGCCCGCCGCCCCCGACGCACACGAGCAGCAGGTCCAGCTCCCCGACCTCCTCGATGAGCTCCTTCCCCGCCGTGCCCTGGCCGGCGATCACATGCGGGTGGTCGAAGGGGGGGATGATCGTCAGGCCGCGCTCGGCCGCGAGTTTCGCCCCCAGCTGCTCGCGGCTCGTCTCGCTGCGCTCGTACAGGATCACCTCGGCGCCGTAGCCCTTCGTCGCGTTCACCTTCACCTGCGGCGCATCGTGGGGCATCACGATCACCGCCGGCGCCCCGAGCAGCCGGCACGCCAGCGCGATCGCCTGCGCATGATTCCCGCTCGAGAAGGCGAGCACGCCCGACTTTCGCTGCTGATCAGAGAGCCGGCTGACGGCGTTGTAGGCGCCGCGGAACTTGAAGGCGCCGATCCGCTGCAGGTTCTCGCACTTGCAGAAGACGGTCGCGCCGGTGCGCTCGTCGAGCGTGCGGCTGGTCGCCACAGGCGTGCGGTGCGCAACGCCGGCGAGGCGCTCCGCGGCGGATTCGAGGTCGGCGAAGGTAGGCAGAGTGGTGATCGTCATGCGGCCAGAATAGTGCGAGAAGCCGGATCTGAGCGCAGCGAAGGTCCGGATGGTTGGGCCCGGGCATCGCTAGACTTGTTCCGGGAGTCCGCGCCGCAATGACGCCAGCGCCATCGAGACCGACGCTCCGATGCAGCCGGTGTGGGTACGACCTGACGGGAATGGCGGGGGAGCGGTGTCCGGAGTGCGGCGCCGATGACGCGACAAGTAATCACCGGTGGATCGGTGGTCGACTTGCTGACTCATGGCTCCTCCCCTTGACGCTGGCGCCGGCAGTGGTCGCATCGTTTCCGTGGCTGCTGGCGCCGCAGCCATTGCCAGTGCGGCAGTTCGACCGGCTGATCGTTGGCTACGGATGGATCCTGCCGGTGATACCGGTGATCGCCTGTCTCATTGTCGTGCGCATCATGGCGACGGCCGGGCCGAGACGGAGCGTTGGGCAAAGGGCAGAACGCGTTGCCTGGGCGAGACAGTGCTGCGTTCTGCTCACCGTGCTCGCGTGGCTCGGCTCGCTGTACCCTGCAACATGGCTCTGGGCGGATTGGTAGCGGGCGCACTTCGCGCTCCTTCGCGGTCTTCGCGTTCCACCCGGCCCGCGTTCTCCCGAACGCGGCTTGGATCGCCATCGCTACGCCCGTGAACTCGTCTGAACGGCAGCGCCTAACTCCACGCCCCGAGCAGAATCCCCAGATCCGCGCCGTTCACCACGCCGTCGTCGTTGAGGTCGGCGGCGCAGCCGGCGCACGCGCCCCAGAATCCGAGCAACAGGCCGAGGTCGGCGCCGTCCACGACGCCGTCGCCGTTCAGGTCGGGCGTGTTCGTGTCCACCTGCATCAGGAACGCGCGTCGGAATCCGTTGCGCAGCCCCTCGCCGACGATCTGCCCCGCGTTGTTGATGGCGCCGGCGCGCAGGAGCGTCCACTCGCTCGCGTCAGCGGGGGCGAGCAGGTCGTTCAGATCGACGAGCGTCGCCGTGTTCGTCCACATGACGGCGCGATCGCCGAACTCGCCCGCGCTGAAGCCGACGATGCGGCCGTGGTCGTTGATGTCGAGCGCGCAGTGCACGCCGTCGGCCGAGAGCGACGGCAGCTGGACGACGCTCCCGCCGGCCGGCCACAGCGCCGGCTGGCTCTCGCCGACCTGCTCGAGGCAGCCGACGACATCGTCGTGCTCGTTGATGCCGTAGCCGAAGCTCCGCGTGAAGCCGGTCTTGCGCCCGAGCCCGATCGGGTCGCCATCGATCCACAGCGTCGCCTCGATGCCGACGAAGCTCGCCGCCTCGCCGAACCCAGCGACATGACCTGACTCGTTCACATCGAACGCGAACGCGTCGCGGAAACCAAAGGGCGGCGGGAGCGTCGTCAGTGCGCCGCTGTTCGGATCGATGATGAACGCGACCGAGGAGGTGACGCCGCCCTCGGCCTGGTAGTCGCCGACGATGTGGCCGGCGTTGCTGATCGCGCGCGCGAAACTGACCGCGTTCGGATCGGGCGCGAGCGTCTGCGCCGGGGCGCCGGGCGACGCCCAGGTCGTGGCGCGCGAGATCAGGGGCGTCGGCGCGCCCCAGACATTGCAGTTCAGGGCGCCGCAGGGGAAGGGATCTGCGGCGCTCTGGCTGCTGCCGACAACGACGCCGGCGTCGTTGACGCCGCGCGCGACGCTCGCGGGGAAACCCGCGAGCACCTGCAGCGTCCCGCCCGGCGACGCGACGGCGCCCGCGGCGGCGATCCCGCTCTCACTGATCGCCATCGCGGTCGTGTCGTAGTCCGCGGGAAGGGGGCCGAGTTCAGTGATGGTCGCCTGACCGGGGGCCGCCGAAGCGACCGCGCACGCGGCGAGGGCCGAGGGAAGCGAGAACCGCAGCATTGTCATCCGCTCCTGACTGATTCGCTCCTCATCAGGCAACAACATTGTACTTCAGCAGCATCGAACGCCAAGAACTTTGTTCGAGAGTCGGCGATATCCACCCGGCCCGCGTGCTCCGAACGCGGCGCAGACCGCCTCTACACTCCGCCCATGGAACTCGACCCCGCCTCCCTCGACCTCGGCCTGAAGTACAAGCTGCTCGTCGGCGCCGTCGTGCCGCGCCCGATCGCGTTCGTCTCCACCGTCTCGCCCGACGGCGTGCCGAACCTCGCGCCCTTCTCCTTCTTCGCCGGCGTCTCGGCGAACCCGTGGCGCCTGCTCTTCTGCCCCGCCAACAACAGCGACGGCTCGGAGAAGGACACGCTGCGCAACTGCGCTCCCGCGCCCGTGGGAACCGGCGAGTGCTGCATCAGCATCGTGAGCGAGGCCATCGCGCGCCGGATGGCGATCACGGCCGCGGGCGTGCCCTTCGGCGATTCGGAGTTCGACCTGAGCGCCCTCACGCCCGCGCCCTCGAAGGTCGTCAGGCCCGCGCGCGTCACTGAGAGCCCGATCACTTTCGAGTGCCGCGTGCACGAGATCATGCGCCTCGCCCCCGGCGCGCCGGCGGGCGGGAATGTCGTGCTCGCCGAGCCCGTGTGGGTGCACGCGCACGACGGCCTCATTGACGAGCGGATGCGCATCGACCCCGACGCCCTGCGCGCCGTCGGGCGCATGGCCGGCCTCGGCTACTGCACGACGCGCCAGCAGTTCGACCTGTCCTGGGGACACGACGCGGTCACCGAGCCGGAGATCGATTTCGAGGCGCGGTTCGGGGCGCGCTAGCCGAACATCTTCAGCTGCCGGCGCTCGAGGATCCCGCGCGGCGCCGGCTGCTCTACATCCAGTCGATAGTCGCCCGAATAGCACGCCGTACAGAAGTGCTCCGCAGGGAACTTCGCCGACGCCGAGCACGCCAGCATGCCCTCGATCGAGAGGAAGTTGAGGCTGTCTACGCCCAGGAACTTCCGGATCTCCTCGACGCTGCGTTCGTGGGCGATCAGCTGATCGCGCGTCGCGAAATCCACGCCGAAGTAGCAGGGGTGCTTGATGGGCGGGCACGAGATCCGCAGGTGGATCTCCTTCGCGCCCGCGGCCCGCAGCTGATCCATCTTCGCGCGCGTCGTCGTGCCGCGGACGATGGAGTCGTCCACCACGATCAGGCGCTTCTCGCGGACGATCTCGCCGACGATGTTCAGCTTCAGGCGCACCGCCATCGTGCGCTCATCCTGCGTCGGCTTGATGAAGGTGCGTCCGACGTAGCGGTTCGGGACGATGCCCTCGCGATAGGGGATGCCGCTGGCGCGCGAGTAGCCGGTCGCCGCGGAGCGCCCGCTGTCGGGCATGGGCATCACGTAGTCGGCCTCGACGGGCGCTTCCTCGGCGAGCGTCTCGCCGAGCGCCTCGCGCACCAGTTGCACCGTGCGCCCGAAGAGGTGGCTCGCCGGGCTGGCGAAGTACACGTGCTCGAAGACGCAGTGGGCGCGCCGCTCGGCGGGCTCGGCGAACTGGCGGCTCTCGACGCCCCGGTCGCTGAGCGTCACGATCTCGCCGGGCTTCACGTCGCGGATCGTCGTCGCGCCGATGGCGTCGAGGGCGACGGTCTCGCTGGCGACCACCGGGTGGCCGCCGGGCATCTCGCCGAGCACGAGCGGGCGCCACCCCCACGGGTCGCGCGCCGCCTCGATGCGGTCGGGGAAGAGGAAGACCATGCTGAATGCGCCCTGCAGGCGACGCAGCGTGGCCGCGAGCGGGTCGGGGCTCGACTGCTGCTCCGGCGAGGCCAGCAGGTGCACGACGACCTCGGTATCGCTCGTCGAGTGGAAGATGTGGCCCTTCTGCTCGTAGAGGTCGCGCAGCAGGGCGCCGTTGATGAGGTTCCCGTTGTGCGCGACGGCCACCTCGCCCCCGATGTAGTTCTCGACGATCGGCTGCGCGTTGCACGACAGGCTGGCGCCGGTGGTCGAGTAGCGGCAGTGGCCGATCGCGCCGCGGATCGGGGAGGGCGATCGCGCCCCGTTCCGCCGATCGGGCCGAGCCTCGAGGTCCCACAGCGTGCGTTCCGTGAAGACCTCGGCGACGAGACCCATCCCCGTGTGGCCGAGCAGGTGGTCGCCGTCGGTCACGGCCATGCCGGCCGATTCCTGCCCCCGGTGCTGCTGGGCGTAGAGCCCCCAGTAGGTCAGCCGGACCGCGCCGGGATCGCCCCAGAGGGCGAAGACGGCGCACTTTTCCTTCTTCTCGCTGTCGGCGGCGAGGGAATCGGCGCCGGGGGCGGCGTCAAGGACCGGCAGCGGGATGGAGCGCGCTGGGGCGGGGTTCGGCACGGCGGGTGGGTCGCGAGGGGGGTGTTCGGCCGGGCGGAGCACGCATGATAGGGGGCCTCGCCCGCGCTGCGCGAGCGAATCGGCCCACTCGATCGCCTTGACGAATCGGGCCTGATCGCCTCCAATACGCGGCTCCCGCCTCTTCGGCGGGGATCGACCGGATCGTTCGGGCGGCGTCGCCCGGGGCCTGGGCCCGTAGTCACGGGACTCCACGCCGATTGCTCACCCCTTCCTGAGCGCCCCGTCAGAGCACCTCTGGCGCGGGACGGAGAATCGAATGGCTCGCTACACCGGACCCAAGGTGAAGCTGTCCCGACGCGTCGGCGTGCCGATCGCGGACATCCCCAAGCACACCGCCAAGCGCCAGCTGACCCCGCCCGGCATGCACGGGTATCGCGGTCGTCGTCTGCGCGACTACGGCCTGCGTCTCAACGAGAAGCAGAAGCTGCGCTACCACTACAACGTCCTCGAGCGCCAGTTCCGGCGCTACGTCGACGAGGCCAAGCGCCGCAAGGGCAATTCCGGTGAGGTGCTCCTGCAGCTGCTCGAGCAGCGCCTCGACAATGTCATCCGGCGCGCCGGCTTCGCCCGGACGATCTGGCAGGCCCGCCAGCTCGTCGCCCCCGGCCACGTCCGCGTGAACGGGCGCAAGGTCGATCGCGCGTCGTACTCGGTGCGCGTCGGCGACGCCATCTCGCTGAAGGACAAGGTTCACACGCTGACGCGCGACAACATGGAGTCGCTGGCCGGGCACATCGTGCCGGGCTGGATCGAGGTCACCCCGGCCGAGCTCTCGGCCAAGATCGTCGCCCTGCCGACGAGCGACCAGATCCCCTTCGATGTGAACACCAACCTCATCGTCGAGTTCTACCGGTGATCCTCCGGGGTCGCTGATCCGTTCGCACGCTCGCGGCCGGTCGGTTCACACCGGTCGGCCGCGTTTGCATCCCGAGAGCACCTGTCCCGCGACGCGTCGCGCCGAGTGGCGCACCGCGCCGCGGGTCGTCGGCGCAGATCACCATGCTGAAGTTCCTTCGCAAGTACAACGTCTGGATCCTCGCGATCGGCGGCACGCTGCTGATGATCGCCTTCGTCGCGCCGCAGGCCATCAACCAGCTCTTCGGCGCGGGGAGCCCGGGCACGCAGGTGGTCGCCACCTACGCCGGCGGCTCGGTGACGCTCCGTGAGCGTCAGGAGGCGGCGCGAGAGCTTCAGATCATGGAGCAGCTCGGCCTCGGCGCCCTCGGGCTCGTCCGCTCGGCGCGCGACGAATCCGACGACGCCGTGCACTGGATCCTCCTCAACCGCCTTGCCGACCGCGCCGAACTCATCGGCGGCCCCGAGGACGGACGCTCCTTCCTCGAGTACGCCGCCCGCCAGGTCGCCAGCGCCCAGGCCAGCCAGTACGCCGAGTTCGGCACCGAGGAGTACCGCAACTTCGAAGACCTCCTCGTGCAGTACGTCTCGCAGACGATGGAGGGCGCGCGCGAAGCGCTGCTCGCCGAGGGCGTCATGGCGCCCGAGCAGATGAACCTGCTGCTGGCGCGCGCCCGCGGCGTCTACCGCATGTACGAGACCTATTTCGAAGCCGCGAAACTCAGCGATCTCGAGGCCGTCGAGGCGGCGCGCGAGGCGCTCGACCAGGTCGGCGTGAACTACCTGATCATCCGCTCCACGCGCGTCGTTCCCCGCGCCCCGCGCCCGACGCCCGAGCAGTTCGAGGAGTTCTTCGAGAAGTACAAGGCCGTTGACCGGGGCGAGCCGCCCCACGGTTTCGGCTACCTCCTACGCCCGGGCGTGAAGCTCGAGTGGATGCACATCCCCCGCGCGCCGATCGCCCGTGAAGTTGCGGTCGATCCGGTCGAGGCCAACGCGTACTGGCGCCAGAATCGGGGCCAGTACCCCGGCGAGTGGGCCGAGGCGCAGCGCGACGTCATCGAAGATCTGCGCGATCGCGAGATCGACGGCATCCTCGACGAGATCAACCGCGTCGTCGCCTCGGAGGTCCGCCGGGCCGAGAGCCCGCTGCCGCTCGCCGACGGCGTGCGCCAGCTGCCCGAGGACTGGGCGCTCACGCGCCCGAGCCTCCGCGCCATCGCGCTCCGCGTGCAGGACGTGCTGCGGGAGCGGTACGCCATCGAGGTCGATCAGCCCAACGTCATCCCGTTCGAGGCGGGGTGGTGGACACGCGACATGTTCTCGCGCTTCACCGGGTTCCAGGACGCCGCGGTGCAGGTCGGCCCGGAGCGCATCGGCACCGAGGACATCGTCTTCGGCGTGCGCGAGCTGACCCCCGGCAGCGCGTCAACCTTCCAGGCCGGCCTCGTCTACGGCCCGGCGATCGAACCGGAGTCCGGCGACATCTACTTCTTCCGCGTCACCGACATCCGGCCCGAGCAGGCGCCCGAGAGCATGGATGTCGACAACGTGCGCAGCCTCGTCGGGCAGGACATCCAGCGATGGAACGCCTACGAGATGCTGCTCGGCGAGATGGACCAGATGCGCGAGATGGCGAGCGAGGGCGGCCTCGAGGCGATCTCGCAGACCTACGCATTCGAGATCGAGAAGGAGTACGCCGTCAGCCGCACCGGCATCAATCCGGCGGCCGACTTCGATCTCGATCAGGACTTCGTGCGCGACGCGATCCTCGATCACGCCGAGCAGCTGAACCCGAAGCAGCTCGCGATCCAGCAGCCGATCGAGAACCGCCTCGTGATCGTCCCGCTGCCCTACGCCCTGGCGATCGCGGTGGTCGAGATCATCGACCAGCGCCCGCTCTCGCAGGAGCTCTTCCGCCAGCGCGAGCCGCGCGCCGCCGCCGAGGCGCAGGCGCGCCTCATCGCCGAAACGCCCGGCGACTGGCCGTACTCCTTCGCCGAACTCTCCCGCACGATGAACCTCGAGTGGCGGCGCGGCGAGGGGCCGGATCGCGACGAGCCCGCCGGCGACGAGGCGCCGGCGCAGGCGAACGCCGGCTGATCGTCAGTCGCGACCGAGCCCGCGCAGGTCCGTCGCCAGTTCGGCGCGCACGCGCTCGTCGAGGCCGGGCAGGCGACGCCGGAGCGACGCCGCGTCGAAGGTCGCCGGCAGCGGGGCATCGGGGCTGAGTTGCAGCGCCGCGCGGACCAGCACCTCCGCCGCGACCGAGGGAGGCGTCTTCCCGCGCGTCCAGTGCTCGTAGTCCGACCAGTCGATCCGAACACGCAGCGTCCGGGCGCCGGGAGCATCCGCATCGACCTCCACATCGAACCACCATCCGCGCTCGGCCTCGGTTTCGGTCGCGATGCGGACGCTCGGCGGCACGGCGCGGCTCCCAGCCGGTAGAAGAGGCTCCGGCGCCCTCGTGACGCCACCCGGCAGTCTATCCTCCCGCGGCGCGCTCCCCGGCGTCGCCACACTCGCGGAGATCGCCCCACCCCATGTTCCTGCTCGAGATCGTCAAGCTCGGCCTCGCGAATCTGCGCCTGCACCTGCTCCGCTCGGCGCTGACGGCGCTGGGCATCATCCTCGGCGTCGCGGCGGTCATCACGATGGTCTCCATCGGCGAGGGCTCGAAGCAGGAAGCGCTCGCGCAGATCGAGCGTCTCGGCGCCCGCAACATCATCGTCCGCAGCGAGAAACCCGCCGAGAGCAACCAGAGCGGGCAGACCTCCTTCGTCAATCGCTACGGCCTCAGCCGCGAGACCCTCCGCGTCGTCGAGGCCAACTTCCCCGGCGTCGATGCGATCGTCCCCCTGAAAGCGGTCGGCAGCCAGGTGCTGCGAGGCGACCTTCGCCGCACGAGCCAGGCCTTCGGCGTGACGCCCGAACTGCTCGAGGTCGCCGGCCTGCGCGTTGATCGCGGGCGGTACCTCACCGAGGCCGATCTCGAGAACGACGCGATGGTCGCCGTCCTCGGGCGCGAGATCGCCCGCATCCTCTTTCCCTACGAGGATCCGCTGCACAACACATTCCGCATTGACGACAAGGTCGTCGAGGTCGTCGGCCTCCTCGAGCCGGTGGGCCTTTCCGGCGGCGCCGGCGCGGCGCTCGTCGGTCGCGACATGAACTTCGACGTGCACCTGCCCTTCACGACCGCCAGCACCGTCTTCGGCGATGTCGTCATCCGGCGCGAGAGCGGGTCGTTCTCCGGCTCGGAGGTGCAGGTCGGCGAGATCTATCTGGAGTCGGCCTCGCGCGACACGGTGACGCTCGACGCCGCGCGCCTACGCCGCATCCTCGAGGTGCGCCACCCCGGCATGGCCGACGTCACCATGATCGTGCCCTACGAACTGCTCGAGAACGCCCGGCGCAGCGCGATGACCTGGAACCTCGTCCTCGGCGCCGTCGCGGGCATCTCGCTGCTCGTCGGCGGCATCGGCATCATGAACATCATGCTCGCGAGCGTCACCGAGCGCACGCGCGAGATCGGCATCCGGCGCGCCCTCGGCGCCACGCGAAAGCACATCGTCTGGCAGGTCCTCGTCGAGACGGGCGTCCTCAGCTCGCTTGGCGGCGTGCTCGGGATCGCGCTCGGCGTCGGGCTGAGCGTCGGCGTCGGGCTGCTCGTGCCGCTGCTGCCCACGCTGCCGGTCATCGGCAAGATCTTCCCCGGCAGCGTTGATCTCCCGACACAGATCACCGGGTGGTCGATCATCGTCTCCTTCGCCGTCGCCGCGGCGACGGGGCTGATCTTCGGCATCTACCCGGCGATGGTCGCCGCCCGGCAGGACCCGATCGTGGCGCTGCGTCATGACTGAGCATCAGAGGCGTGGGGGAGCGCGCCCATCCAACCGTCCGGGCGCGCACGGACGGAGCGGCCCGAAGCGTCCGCCCGTCACGCAGACCAAGCAGGTGGACCCCGCGCGCGACGCCGCGTGCCGGCGTCTCGAACGCATCTGCCGACGCTTCCCCGACATCCCGATCGGCGACTGGTCGCCCGAAGGCCTCGATGAGCGTCAGGCCGCCTTCGCGCACGCGATCGTCGAGGCGGCTCTGCGCCGCTGGCTGACCATCACACACCTGGTCACCTTCGGCCTTCGCAAGCCCTTCGAAGAGCTCGAGCCCAAGGTCCGCGCGGCGCTCGTCGCCGGCGGCGCGCAGATGCTCTTCCTCGACAGCGTCCCGGCGCGTGCGGCCGTCTTCGAGACCGTCGAATGGGTCAAGGGCGGGCGCAACCCGTCCGCGTCGCGCCTCGTCAACGCCGCGATGCGCCGACTCCAGGAACTCGTCGGCGCCGACATCCAGGATCGCCCGCGCACCGAGGAGGGATTCTCCTTCGAGCGCGACGAGATCCCGCTCGCCAGCGGCGCCACGATCACGCTCGCCGACGAGGCCCTCTCGCAGGACCCGCTCGAACGCCTCGCCGTGGCGACAAGCCACCCGCACGAACTGCTGCGCCTCTGGGCGCGCTCGATGCCGCTGCGCGAGGTGCGCCGGCTCGCGCTGCACGGCGTCGTGCAGCCCCCGGTCATCCTCAACACCGCGCACGCGCAGACGCCCCCGCCCGCCGAACACACCCGCCCGCACGATGCGCCCGGCCACCACGTCTTCACCGGCGACCGACGCGCGCTGGTCGAACTGCTCGACACCCGGCGTGACATCTGGGTGCAGGACCCGGCCTCGTCGCTCGCCGTCGAGTCGATCGCCGACCTTGCGCCCGCGCGCATCATCGACGCCTGCGCCGGACGCGGCACAAAGACGCGCCAGCTCGCCGCCGCGTTCCCGGAGGCCTCCATCATCGCGACGGATGTGGACGGCGAACGCAAGCGCAGCCTGCGCGACGCCTTCGAGGGCCACGAGCGCGTACGCGTCGTCGAGCCGAAGGAACTGCTCGACTTCGCCGGCCAGGCCGACCTCGTGCTGCTCGATGTGCCCTGTTCGAACACCGGCGTGCTCGCGCGCCGCATCGAGGCGCGCTACCGGGCCCTCGATGAGAAGACCAACGAACTGAGCAACATCCAGCGCCAGATCATCGCCGACAGCGTGCGCCTGCTCGCGCCCGGCGGCCGGATTCTCTACTCCACCTGCTCGCTCGACCCGCGCGAGAACGAAGCGCAACTCGACTGGGCCACGCGCTGGCACAGCCTCGAACAGACGCGCGTGCACCGGCGCCGGCCCTCGGGCGCGCCCGGCGACGGGCCGGAGAAATACAGCGACGGCTCCTTCGCCGGGCTGCTCGGCTAGCGCGAGCCCGACCGAACGAACGCCGTCCCCGGACGGCGCGCCGCAAGGACGCTACGATGCCCCGGTCCGCAGCGCCACAGCGGGTTCGCCCGTCGCGCCGCCGGCAGCCACGTCCCGTCGTCCCGCCGTCTTCGTGCGCCTGGAGGTTCGGATGAACCTGCTGGACATCCTCACACGCGAGTGCATCAAGGCGCCCCTCGACGCCACCGACAAGAAGGGCGTCATCGACGAACTCGTCGATCTGCTCGCGTCGGCCGGCAAGGTGGACGACCCCGCATCGCTCAAGGACGCCGTCTGGACGCGCGAGCAGGCGCGCACGACCGGCATCGGCCACGGCCTGGCTATCCCCCACGGCAAGAGCGAGAGCGTCACCGGCGTCGCCATGGCCATCGGGAAGCCCGCCCAGCCCATCGACTTCGCCGCCATCGACGGCAAGCCCGTCCGCCTTGTCGTGCTGCTTGCCAGCCCGCCCGATCGCACGAGCGACCATATCCAGGCCCTCGCCCGGATCAGCCGCCTCATGACGATGGAGGCCTTCCGCGAGCAGATCTACGAGGCCGACGGCGGCGACCAGGTCTTCGAACTCCTGCAGTCGCAGGAACTCGCCAGCCAGTCGCACTGACGGCGTCTCAGCCGCCCCGCTCCGGCGCCTGCTCCGCCGCGGCGACCAGACCCTCCAATCGACCCAGGCACTTGCCCGCGCTCGCCCGGAAGAAGGCGAAGGGAAAGAGCGTCAGCGTCGCCACCACGAGCCCGAAGGCCGTCGTCAGCAGCGCCTCGGCAATGCCCCCGGCCACCAGTGTCGGATCGCTCACGGCGTCCGCGCCGGACCGCCCCAGCAGATCGAACGACTGAATAATGCCTGTCACCGTGCCGAGGATCCCCAGCAGCGGGGCGGCGGTGATGATCGTCGAGAGCGCCACGCCGAACCGCTCGATTGTCGGTCGGTGCGCCTCGATGAGTTCGACTGCAGCCGCCTCGCCGGCGCGCCTGGCGAGCAGCCCGCGCGCCACGCCCCCGTACACCGAATCGTCACGTGCGCACAGAGACTCCACCGCGCCGCGATCGCCCGCGCGGAGCGCATCGGCGACCCGCGCCACCCAGCCGGCGCGAGACAGGCGGTGGGTCAGGCCCCAGAAGACGAACCGCTCGACGCTCAGCGCGATCGAGACCAGGCTCATCGCCAGCAGCGGCCACATGGCCCATCCGCCCCGCTCCATGATGTCGCCGGCGGAGGCCAGCCACGAGCCAAGCATGGGCGGATGATACGGGGGCGCCGCGGCCGGTGGG
Organism: Phycisphaerales bacterium; assembly: GCA_043101835.1. Classification (GTDB taxonomy): domain Bacteria; phylum Planctomycetota; class Phycisphaerae; order Phycisphaerales; family UBA1924; genus JBICHM01. The sequence goes on from JBICHM010000310.1 coordinate 16,469, forward strand.
CCGCGCGTACCATTCCGACCCGTTCCGCCCGGAATCCACGAGCCGGAGCCGCGCATGCACAGGGCCGCCGGTCCAGACATCGAAGCCGCCCTCACCGAGCGCGCAGCGCGGGCCGAGGCATATCTGCGCACGCATGTGCGCAACCTCGACGCCCCCGACAACCTCCGCGACGCAATCGAGTACGCGCTCTTCGGGGGCGGAAAGCTCCTCCGCCCCGCGCTGTGCCTGCTCGCCTGCGAGGCCTGCGCCGGCGACGCCGACGCGGCGCTGCCCGCCGCCGGCGCGGTCGAACTCGTCCACGCCTTCAGCCTCGTGCACGACGATCTCCCGGCGATGGACGACGACGACCTCCGGCGCGGCCGCCCCACGCTGCATGTCCGCAGCGGCGAGGCGCTGGCCATTCTCGCCGGCGATGCGATGCTCGCCTTCGCCTTCGGACTGCTCGCGCGCGAGTCGCCGCCCGGCGCGCCCGCGCAGGAGCTCCTCAGCGAACTCGCCAGCGCATCGGGCTCGATGATCGCCGGCCAGGTCTACGACACCGTGGGCGGGCTGCCGAAGGCGGACCCCGAAGCGGCGGTCCGGATGATTCACGCGCGCAAGACCGGCGCCCTCATCCGCGCCGCCTGCCGCATGGGCGCCCGCTGCGCCGCGCCCGACGCCGAGGCCTTCGAAGCCGTCTCGACCTATGGCGATCGCGTGGGGCTGATGTTCCAGATCGTTGACGACCTCGTCGATGTCGAGCAGACCGCCGAGCACGCCGGCAAGCGCACCGGCAAGGACGCCGGCGCCGGCAAGCGGACCTACCCCGAGGCCATCGGCGTCGACGCCTCGCGCGAGGCCGTCGTCCGGCTCTGCAACGAAGCGATCGACGCGCTCACCCCGCTTGGCGAGCGGGCCGGCCTGCTCGGCGCGGCGGCGAGGCTCCTCGCCCGGCGCACCCGATGACGCCCCGCAGGAGGGATCGAGGATCCGACCCGAACACCGCCCCCGCGCAGGGCGTCTGACGACCAGCCGGCTCCCTATAGTGACCACCAGTCTTTGCGGGGTCCCTCAACGCACATGACGCTTCTCGAATCGATCAAGACGCCGGCCGATCTGCGAGCGCTCCCGGTGGAGCGTCTTCCCGAGGTCGCTGCGGACATCCGCCACGCCATCATCGAGCAGGTGAAGCGCTCCGGGGGGCATCTGGCGCCCAACCTCGGCGTCGTCGAACTCTCGATCGCGCTGCACTACACCTTCGACTTCGCCAGCGACCGCCTGCTCTTCGATGTCGGGCACCAGTGCTACCCCCACAAGCTGCTCACCGGCCGTCTGCCGCTGCTCAGCGGGCTGCGGACCAGCGACGGCATCAGCGGCTTCCCCGAGCCCACAGAGAGCCCGTACGACCTCTTCCGCGTCGGACACGCCGGCACCTCGATCAGCACCGCCGTGGGCCTCGCACGAGGCGATACGCTCCGCGGCGAAGGCTACGACCCGGGCGCCACCCCCGACGGCCGGCGCATCGTCACGCTCATCGGCGACGCCTCGATCGTCAACGGCGTCGCTATGGAGGGCCTCAACAACGCCGGCACGCTGAAGCGCCAGTTCCTGGTCATCCTCAATGACAACGGCATGTCGATCAGCCGCCCGCAGGGCGCGATGGCCGACACCTTCGACCGCATGCGCCTCAGCCGCTCCTACACCGGCTTCAAGAAGCAGGCCAAGCGCATCCTCGATCAGCTCCCCGGCGGCTCGCTGCTCGAAGAGGCCTACCACCGCGCCGGCGAGGCCACCAAGCAGTGGCTCCCCGAGGCCGGCGAGCGTTCGTGGTTCGAGCACTTCGGCCTCCTCGCCGTCGGCCCGATCGACGGGCACGACCTGCCTGAGATGATCGAGTTCTTCCGCGAGGCGCGTGACTTCGACCGCCCCATGGTCCTGCATGTCAAGACCATCAAGGGCAAGGGCTTCGAACCCTCGGAAGGCGACGCGCAGGCCTTCCACAGCCCGGCGCCCTTCGATGTCAACGGCTGCCGCGTCGAGATCCGCAAGAAGGGCCGCTCCTTCACGAGCGCCTTCGCCGATGCGCTCACCGACCTGATGGCCGACGATGAGTCCGTCGTCGCCTGCACCGCCGCGATGCCCGATGGCACCGGCGTCGCGAAGGCGATGACCGAGTTCCCCGAGCGCACCTGGGACACCGGCATCTGCGAATCGCACGCGATGGACATGATGGCCGGCCTCGCGAAGTCCGGCCTCAAGCCGTTCTTCGCGGTGTACTCCACCTTCCCCCAGCGCGCCTTCGACCAGGCCTTCCAGGAGGTCGCGCTGCAGGGCCTGCCCGTGCGCCTGTGCCTCGATCGCGCCGGCCTTGTCGGGGGCGACGGCGCCGTGCACCACGGTTTCTGCGATGTCTCGCTGCTGCGCACGCTCCCCGACGCCGCGATCACCGCAGCGATCGACGAGCCCTCCCTCCGGGCCGCGCTCGCCTTCATGGGCGCCTACGACCGCGGCCTCTCCAGCGTCCGCTACCCGCGCGACGCCGTGCGCGAGCGTTTCGCCGGCGAGCCCTGCCCGCCCTTCGAACTCGGCAAGGCGCGCCTGCTCTTCGTCAACGCCCCCGGCCTCGACCCTGAGCGCGACACGCCCGAATGCGCCGTCCTCGCCTTCGGGACGCCGGCGCTCGACGCCGTGCAGGCCGCCGAGGGCCTCGCCGGCGAGTGCCGCGTCGCCGTCTACGACGCCCGCTTCGCCAAGCCCGTCGATCGCGACCTCGTCGCCTCGCTGCTCGCGCGGCGCGTCCCGATCGTCACGGTGGAGGACCATGCCCTCGCCGGCGGCTTCGGCGCCGCCGTCGTCGAAGCCGCCGCCGACATGGGCCTCGACGCCTCGCGCGTCGTGCGTCTCGGCATCCCCGACCGCTGGATCATCCAGGACCCCCGCGCCCGGCAGCTCGCCGAGGCGGGCCTCGACGCACGCGGCATCAGCCGCGCCATCCTGCGCGCCTGCGACCGCGACCTCGAGGTCGATGAGTCCGGCGCGCCCATCGGCGCCGGCCGGCGCGCGGCCGGGGCCTGACGCGTGGCCCGCAGCGTCCTCCTGCTCGTGAACCCCCGCAAGCCTGAAGTGGCCCGCGCGCTCCCGCGCGTGCGCGACCTCATCAACGCCCACGGGCGACTCGCCGCGGAACTCGAAGCTGACGGCGACGACCTCGCCGACGCCAGGGGCGCCGACCTCGTCATGGTCCTCGGGGGCGACGGCACGCTGCTCGCGCAGTGCCGGCGCTGCGCCGGCCTCGGGCTGCCGATCGTCGGCGTGAACTTCGGCAAGCTCGGCTTCCTCGCGCAGTTCGACGACGCCGCGCTCGAGCGACACGCGCCCGCGCTGCTCGGCGCGGCGCCCCTCGCGACCGAGCGCCGCGCGATGATCCGCGTCACCGTCGTCGAGCGCAGCGGGCGCGAGCGCCTCGAGGCGATCGCCTGCAACGACGCGGTCATCACCGCCGGCCCGCCCTACCGCATGGTGGAGATGGCGCTGCGCATCGACGGCGACGCGGGGCCGACCTGGCGGGGCGACGGCGTCGTCGTCGCGACGCCGCTGGGCTCGACCGGCCACAATGTCTCCGCCGGAGGGCCGATCCTCACGCCCGAACTCGACTCGCTCTCGATCGCGCCCATCGCGGCCCACTCGCTCGCCTTCCGCCCCATCGTCGTCGGCGGCGCGCGGCGCATCGAGATCGAACTCATCGAGGCCAACGACCTCGACGGCGCCGACGCCGGCACCACGCTCGTTCTCGACGGCCAGGAGCACCTGCGCCTCCACGAAGGCGAGCGCGTGCGCATCGCGATGGCCGACGAACGCATCGAACTTGTGCGCAACCCCGACTGGTCCTACTGGCGCACGCTGCTGCAGAAGCTGCACTGGGCCGCGCCGCCGGGCGATGCGCCTTCGTAGGGCGGCCTTCAGGCCGCCGTCGGCTTCCGAACATGCGGCTGCCTGCTGACGCCCATGGCGCCCTGAAGACCGCCCTACGTCCCAATCTCCCCATTATCGGGCCTCCCGACCCGCCTGACTTCGGGGGAATTCCCATTGCACCAGCACGCCGGCGCGGTATTGTGCCGGTGGTAGGAGTGGAAGCCCCTGTGGCGCGAAAGC
>JBICHM010000311.1:0-16117 GCA_043101835.1 Phycisphaerales bacterium
GTGCTCTTCCGATCTCGGCGCGGTGCTCGGCGCCTTCCTGCTGCTCTTCCTCTGAGGCCGCCGTACACTCTGCGCGTCGTGACCCGGTCCCGATCCCTCCGCAGCCTGCTCGCAGCGACCTTCTCGCTCTGCGCCCTTGCGCCGGGCGTCGGCTGCGCGGTGGAGCCGCAGGGCGGGCGGCCGGTCGCCGGCAGCGCGACTGAGTCGGGCTCGGTCTTCCGGCCGGAGTCCATCCGCATCCATCCGCTGACGCGCGTCATCGCCTCCGGCGACGGGGCGGGCACGCTCATCGACGCCCATGTCGAACTGTTCGACCGCTGGGGCCACCCGACCAAGGGCCTGGGCACGATGCGCTTCGAGCTGTTCCGCTCCGGCGCCGGGGGCATCGGAACCGGGCCCGAGGGCGGCATCGACCGGGCCGAGGTCGATCTGACCGATCCCGAGATCAACTCGACGCGCTACTACGACAGCGCAACGCGCACGTACCGCATGTACCTCGAGTCCCCCCCCGACGCCGCCAGCCTGACGATGAGCCTCGTGGTCACCTTCGTCACGAGCGACGGCCGCCGCCTGCGCGACGAGTATGCGCTGGGCACGCGCGTGCTCCCGCGCGACGGGAGCGGAGATGAAAACGCCCCGCCGGCGGAGGGCCGGCAGGGCGGTGGGTGATCGTGTCAGGCGCGCGTGTCGCGCGAAGTTCGTCAGCCGAGAAGGTCGAGGTCGCGCGACAGCTCGTCGATCGCGCCGTCGATGCGCTCATCGGTGAAGTATGCGTCGGTCGCGATCGCCTCGCGAGCTCGCGCGACGACATCAGCGCGGACATCCGGCAGGGCGCGCAGCTGGCTCAGCAGACGCGACTGCTCGGACAGCTCCACCTGGTCGCCGGTGCGCACCTGCTCACCGGCGGGGCCGGTCTCGGAAGCACGCGACTGACGCGCGGCCTCGCCCACACGGGCCGTGCCGTTCAGCGACGCGCGATTCGGTGTGGAGGGCAGAATCTCGGACATCGTGGATCGGACTCCCCCGGCCTCCCGGGCCGGCGCTTCCTGGTTCCCGCCCCGCTCGACCCGGACCCGTAGGATCCCAGCCGCGTGAGGCTCGTAGATTGGGCGGCGGCGACACGACTCGTCCGAACCCTCTCGCCCGGACGCCCGCCTCCTGATTCAGGTTGTCTCCCGATCTCCCACTTCCGCCGAGGCAAGGTATACAACGATGCAGACAACCATTCGTGGATTAATGCGCCTCCTGCCGGCGCTTCCCACCGCGTTCATCCTGAGTATCGGCGCGGGGTGTCGTTCTGCTCCAAGCGATAACTCCTTGCTGACTTCGGAGTTCGACGAAGTCTTCGGCTCCGGGACGCAGGACGCGGCAAAACAGGGAAGTTCCACTGGCTGGACGATCGTCCTCGCCGCCTTCTCGGGGCCCGATGCCGGGGAGCAGGCCGACGCCGCCGCGTCGCGCATCCGCGCCGCCACCTGGATGGCCGACCTCCGCGTCAAAACGCGCGACGAGGGCGCCGTGCTCTCCTACGGCCAGTATCCCAGCCCCGGCGACGCCGGCGCGAAGCGCGATCTCGAACGCGTCCGGCGCACCCAGATGAACGGCGAATCCCGCTTCCTCGCGGCATTCCTCGCCCCGCCCGACACCCCCGTCGGCGCCAACCCCGCCATCGCCCTCCAGAACGTGCGCGAAGAGTGGGGGCGCGGCGCCATGTACACCCTCCAGGTCGGCGTCTACGAGAGCCCCAACCGGCAGGAGGCGATGCGCTCCGCCGAGCAGGCCGCGCTCCAGCTCCGCCGCGAGGGCGAACTGGCCTTCTACCACCACGGCCCGTCACGCAGCATGGTGACGATCGGTGTCTTCCGCAGCGAGGACTACAACCTCAACACCGGGCGGATGGCCCCCGAGATCATCGAACTCAAGCGCCGGCACCCGTACAACCTCTTCAACGGGCGGGGCATCACCGAGCGCGGGTCGCTCGGCGAGCGTCTCCAGCCCAGCGGGCTCGTCCTCATTCCCGAATGACGCGCTGCGAAGCGGGCGCCCGCCGGGCCCGCCCGAGCGCAGGGAAGCAATTGCGGCGCCGAGATCGCCGATAACCTTGCTCGGACGCCCGTTTCACGGGAAACACTGGAAGAACCCTTGCAGTGGGCCGTCGGGTCACTACGATTCACCCATCGTTCAGGGGACCTCGCACAGGGAGCCTGATCGAGAGAGCGAGAGAGTGAGTCGACGCGATGTCGCATCTGTGTGCTTGGTGCTCCGGGTCCGCTGACCCCGAGTTGGTGGCCGCGCGCCGCCGTCGCACGCAGGGCCTCGCCGAGACGCGCCCGGGGACCTTCGCCGGCCCTCCGCTAGCGCGGATGGTCCGCATTGGCCGTTGAACGCCGTGAGTGGGGCGTTGTCGTCCGCCGAGAGGCGGGCGGACCAGGTAAGAGGGAAAGGCGTACCCCAGCTCACAGTTCGAGCGGCGTTCTCTGGCCCAGCGGCCGCTTGCGCACGGCACAGGCGCAAGCGGCCATTTTTCTGCGCCTGACTCCGCTCGGCGCTACACGCCGGCCGTCGCGCCCAGCGCCAGCCACACCTCGTAGCCGATGTACCCCGCGTACAGCGTCAGCGGCACGCCTCCCTCGAGGCGGCTGACCGTGCGGTTCGCCGTTACCGAGATCGGCAGCAGCAACAGACTGAGGGCCATCACGGCGATCAGCGAGCTCATCCCGCCCGGCGGCAGCGGCACCGGGCCCACCATCGCCGTGGTCCCCATGATCAGCAGGATGTTGAAGAGATTGCTGCCGACGATGTTGCCCACCGCGATGTCGTTCTGCCCCCGCACGGCCGCGGCCATCGAGGCCGCGAGCTCCGGCAGGCTCGTCGCGATCGCGACGATCGTCAGGCCGATCAGCTCGTTGCTCATCCCGAGCGCCTGGGCGATGCCCACTGCGCCCAGCTCTGCGCACCGGCCGCCCGCGGCGAGGGCCGCGAGGCCGAAGATGGTGAAGAAGATCGCCCGCCCGAGCGGTCGCTGGGCGGCTTCCTCGGGCTTGAGGGTGGAGACCTCGCCGAGCAGTTCGCTGGCCGCGGGCCCCTCGGCCTTCGCCGAGCGGAGCAACTGCCAGCAGAAGAGCGCGAATCCCGCCAGCAGCAGCCCGCCATCGATGCGCCCGAAGCCGTCGCCCGATTCGGGCGTATGCGGCGGCGCGTAGGCCAGCACGCAGAGCAGCAGCGTCGCCATCACCATCAGCGGCAGCTCGCGCTTCACGATGCTGGTGTGCACATCCATGGGCCGGATGAGGGCCGCGATGCCCAGGATCAGCCCGATGTTCGCGATGTTCGACCCCACGATGTTCCCGAACGACAGCTCGCTGTTGCCCGAGAGCGCCGCGGCGAGATTCAGCGCCAGCTCCGGCGCCGAGGTCCCGAAGGCGACGACCGACAGCCCGAAGACGAACGAGGGCACCCCGAGTCGCGACGCCAGCGTGACGGCCCCGCGCACGAGCGAGTCACCCCCGCCGACGAGGAGCACGACGCCGAGGGCGAAGAGGAGGATGTCGAGGAGGAGGGGGGGCATGGGGGAGGAGGGTAGGGGGGCGGGGGTGACGGCGGGTAGTCAAGGAGAGGTGCGGCCTCCTCCCTAGCCGCAAGATCGAGCAACGACTAGATTTGGGGTCGATTGTTCCGCCCCCCAACCCGGTGGTTGTATGGGCAGCGCCGCGAGGGAGCCGTTGTTGCCACTGACTGAAGCCGACACCCGAGCCAAGCTGATCGATCCGGCCATCCACGCCCGTGGATGGTCGGAGGACATGATCATGCGCGAGCAGACGCTCGGGGCGGTCGAGATCGTCAACGGCCGGGCACGCCGGCGCTCGCGGGGGAGGACCGACTACACCCTCCGCGTCCGGTTGAACGCCGAGACGCAGCCGGTCGCCGTTGCCCTGCTCGAAGCCAAGAAGGACACGCTGCCGCCCGGGCACGGGCTGAGCCAGGCCAAGGGCTACGCTGCCGCCGCGCGCCACAATGTGCAGTTCGTCTACTCCAGCAATGGCCACCAGTTCGTCGAGTTCGACCGCTCGACCGGCCTGACAAGCCAGCCACGCCCGCTGACGGAGTTCCCGACACCCGCCGACCTGCGCACGCGCTACGAGCAGATCGTTGGGTTCTCGCTGGACGCTCCGGCCGCGCGTCCGTTGCTCGCGCGATACGCCGGGGGCGAAGGGCAGCGCCGCTACTTTCAGGACGCGGCCATCCGCGCCGTCCTCGAGAAGGTCGCGCGCTGCGACGCCAAGAAGGAGCCGCCCCGCGCGCTGCTCTCCCTTGCGACCGGCACGGGGAAGACCTTCATCGCCTGCCACCTGCTGAAGCGAATTGCAGACGCTGGACAGTTGCGCCGGGCGCTGTTCCTCTGCGACCGCGATGAGCTGCGCACGCAGGGGCTGAAGGCGATGCAGAACATCTTCGGCGCCGACGCGGCGGAGGTGTATGAAGAGAACGGCCGCAACCACGCGAAGAACGCGCGTGTGCACATCGCCACCTATCAGACGCTCGGCATCGATAGGGAGGAAGGCGATCCGTCGTTCCTCTTCCGTCACTACCCCGAGGACTACTTCTCGCACATCGTGATCGACGAGTGCCATCGATCCGCCTGGGGCAAGTGGTCGGTCGTGCTGACGCGCAACCCGAACGCGGTCCAGGTCGGCCTCACTGCGACTCCCCGGCAGCTGCGCTGCGGCGAGGACACCGACGAGTGTCGCGCCGATGCACAGATCACGGCGGACAATCTGCGCTACTTCGGCGAGCCGGTGTACGAATACGGCCTTGCGCAGGCGATGGAGGACGGCTACCTCGCCGCGTGCGAGATCGAACTGGCCCAGGTGAACCTCGACGCCACCGGCCTCACGATGGCCGACATCATCACACGCAACCCGCGCAACGCGAACACCGGCGAGCCAGCGACCGCCGCGGAGATCGCCGACCTCTACGAGAAGCAGGAGTTCGAGACGAAACTCCTGCTGCCCGATCGCGTGAACGCGATGTGCCTCGACCTCTTCCAGCAGATCGTCAGCGCCGATGAACAGGCGGGCCCGCACCAGAAGACGATCATCTTCTGCGCTCGCGATCGCCACGCCGACGATGTGGCCAACGCGATCAACAACCTGTACGCGCAGTGGTGCGCCACCAAGGGATTGCCCCGTAAGGAGCCGTACGCCTTCAAGTGCACCGCCGCCTCCAGCGGGAACGACGCCCTGCCCGACTTCCGAGGCTCCGCGTCGAGTCACTTCATCGCGACCACGGTGGACCTCCTGACCACCGGCGTCGATGTGCCGGCTGTGCGGAACATCGCGTTCTTCCGGTACATGAAGAGCCCGATCTCCTTCTACCAGATGATCGGGCGCGGCACGCGCATCGACGAGCCCACCGGCAAGTTAATGTTCACGGTGTACGACTACACCGGCGCGACGCGCCTCTTCGCCGAGGACTTCATCACGCGCGGACCGCGCAGCGGAGGTGGTGGGACGGGTCCCGGCCCCGGGCCGATTCCTCCTCCTCCGCCCCCGCCCGACCCACCGCTCGTGGTCGACGGCTTCGAGGTGCACATCGGGTCGCAGGGGCGGTATGTCGTGGCGCCGGTCAACGGGCGTGCGATGCCCGTGCCGATCGACGACTACAAGGCCGGCCTCTCCGAGCGCCTCATCAGCGAGTGTCCGACGCTCGAGGCGTTTCGTGAGCGCTGGATCCGCCCGCCCGATCGGGAGGAGATGATCGAGGCCATCGTGGGAGCCGGCTACTCGCCCAGCGTGCTGCGCCTGCTCGAGCACATGGACGACTACGACCTCTACGATGTGCTCGCCTCGCTCGCCTACGGCCTGCGCCCGAGCACGCGCGAGGAGCGGGCGCTGGCGTTTCGCTACAAGCACGACGCCTGGCTTGCGGCCCTGCCGGCGCGGGCGAAGGCAGCGGTCGAGGCCATCGCCGATCAGTTCGCCGTTGGTGGCACGGAGGGGCTGGAGAACCCGCACATCTGGCGGACGCCCCAGGTCGCCGCGGCGGGCGGCGTCGATGCGCTCAAGACCGCGGGTGAGCCGCGCGCCGTGTTGCAGGAGACGAAGGAGAGGATGTTTGCAGCATGAGCGCTACTTCCATTGCAGGATCTGAGGTCGCACGAGTCTTGGTGGAGGCCGAGCCGCTCGGTGCAGTGGCGCAGCCCCCCTTTAGTGCCAGTGTGATTCTCCCGAACGAAGTCACCCGTCCGGGATGGCGATGGCATCGACTCGTGGATCTTGCGCGACTCGCGACGGGTCACACGCCGAGTCGCCGCAAGCCCGAATACTGGGATGGTGACATCCCGTGGCTGCAACTACCCGACATTCGTGCGTTGGACGGGCGTGTCACCACGGACACCGCTGACCACACAAACGCACTGGGCATCGCGAACTCTGCGGCTGTGCTACTTCCGCCCGGAACGGTATGTCTCTCTCGCACCGCATCGGTCGGGTTCGTCACGATCATGGGCCGAGAGATGGCGACCTCTCAAGACTTCGTGAACTGGGTCTGTGGCCCTGATCTCGACCCCAAGTTCTTGATGTACCTGTTTATCGCGTGCCGCGAGCAGATCCGGTCACTCGGAAGTGGCGCGGTTCATCAGACTATCTACTTTCCAACTGTCGAGCAGTTCTCAATCTGCGCGCCGCGCATTGACGAGCAGCGCCGACTTGCGGCTCGGATGGCGACGAGTCTTGAAGCCACTGAATCGGTGATTGCACGAGCGCAGGAACAGTTGGCAGCAGCTGAAGCCCTACCCGCGGCAATTCTCCGCGCAGCGTTCAGTGGAGCAGCCTGACGCATGGCGCGCAAGAAATCCTCATCCCGAACGCGCACGAAGTCGGCGCCCGCGAACAGCAACAACGGCAAGCGGCACGCCACGCAACAGAGCGTTGATCAGGCGATCTGGTCGATCTGCGACATTATGCGGCGCGGCAATGTGGCCAGTGCGCTGCAGTATGTGCCGGAACTGACCTGGATCCTGTTCCTTCGCATCCTCGACGAGACCGAGGACCGAGAGGCGACCGAGGCGGAGGCGGTGGGAGCGCGGTACACGCCTTCGCTCGGGTCGCCGTATCGCTGGAAGGACTGGGCCGCGCCGGCGCCGAAGGACGCGCCTGAGGGCTGGTCGAACAAACGCAAAGAACTCGAGGACGCCGGCAGCAAGGCGTTCCTCTCCTTCGTCAATGGCGAGTTGATCCCGCACCTGAAGGGGCTGCGCGAGCGATCGCAGGCGACGAGCCGGCAGAAGGTGATCTCCGAGATCATGTCGGGCGTGGAGCGCGTCCGCATCGACACCGAGCGCAACCTGCTGGATGTGCTCGACAAGGTGCACGAGATCAGCAACGAGGGGATCAGCGACCAGCATGTATTCACGCTCAGCCAGGTCTACGAGGGCCTGCTGCTGAAGATGGGTGAGAAGGGGTCGGACGCGGGGCAGTTCTTCACGCCGCGTGAGGTGATCCGCGCCATGGTGCGCGTCATCGACCCGCAACTCGGCGAGACGGTGTACGACCCGTGCTGCGGCACCGGCGGCTTCCTAGCGCAGGCGGCGGAGTACATGAAGCCCAAGGCTGGCGAGCGCGTGAGCGCAGACGCGATCGAGCGCCTGAGGCACGACACATTCTGGGGTCGCGAGAAGGAGAACCTGATCTACCCGATCGGGCTGGCGAACCTGATCCTGCACGGGATCGACCGCCCCAACATCTGGCACGGCAATGTGCTGACGGGCGACGAGGTGTACGGCGGGCTGTTCCAAGGCGCCCCGACACAATTCGATGTGATCCTGTCCAACCCGCCCTTTGGTGGGAAGGAGAGCAAGGCCGCGCAGACGAACTTCGCCTATCGCACCAGCGCTACCCAGGTGCTGTTCATGCAGCACTTTATTCAGTCGCTCAAGCATGGGGGCCGGTGCGGGGTGGTGATCGACGAAGGCGTGCTCTTCCGCGCAACGGAGGACGCATTCGTCCAGACCAAGCGCAAGCTCACCGATGAGTGCAACCTGTGGTGTGTGCTCTCGCTGCCGGGGGGCGTGTTCTCGGCAGCCGGCGCTGGCGTCAAGACGAATCTGCTTTTCTTCACGAAGGGCGAGCCGACGGAGAAGATCTGGTATTACGACCTGTCGGATGTGAAGGTCGGCAAGAAGTCACCGCTGACGCTCGATCGGTTTGAGGATTTCTTTGCGCTGCTGCCGAAGCGCGGCGACTCAGAGCGGTCGTGGACGGTCGACCTTGCGGTGCGGAAGGCAGGAGCCGCGGAGGATGCACAGCCGTTCAAGGAGCTGTCGCGAGAGAAAGCCGCGGAGGCGGAGGCGCAGAAGGACCGAATCAAGGCGTTGAAGAAGGCCAAGCCGCGCGATGAAGACGCGATTGACGCGGCGACTGAGGTGATGACGCATTTGCGCAAGGAATCGCGCGATGCGGCGGCGAGGGCGAAGGCGATCGAGAACGCCGTGTACGACCTCAAGGCGGTGAATCCGAATCGTAAGGCGAAGGTGGATACGCGCACGCCGGGCGAGCTGCTCGACCTGATCGAGACGAAGGGTGGCGAGGTCTCGGCGGCGGTAGCGGCGCTGCGGGAGCTGGTCGAGGCGACACAGTCTTCGAGTGATTGAGCGGGACGACGAGCGGCGGGCGATCTCGTCGAAAAGAGCGTCTTTCTGGCGCCCTACACCCTTGGCTCCCCCGCCTCCCCCAACCGCCCCGCGTACCTGCGCCGAATCGGCGTCGCCACATCGCGCACGAAGGCGTCCACCTGTCTTGGCGCCAGGCCGACATAGGCCATCGGGTCCATCAGGCTCTCGACATCCACATCCGCCAGCAGGGGCTCTGTCCGCAGGCGGTCGATGAGGTCGTTGTCGAGGCCCTGGTCCTTCACGCGCTGGCCGGCCTGCTGGCTGTGCCTGCGGATCGCTTCGTGCACCTCCTGGCGATCCTGCCCCTGGCGCACGGCCTCCATCATGAGGTTCTCCGTCGTCATGAAGGGCAGCTCGGCCATGAGGTTGGCGCGCACGAGGGCGGTGTGCACCTCGAAGCCGCCGGCGACATTGTGCAGGAGGTCCAGCGCGCCATCGAGGGCGAGGAAGCTCTCGGGCAGGCTCAGGCGCCGGTTGGAGGAATCATCGAGCGTGCGCTCCAGCCACTGCACCGCGGCCGTATCGAAGGCGTTCTGCTGGAGGTTCATGACGAAGCGGGCGAGGCCGCAGATCCGCTCGCAGCGCATCGGGTTGCGCTTGTAGGGCATGGCGCTCGAGCCGATCTGGTGGGCGCCGAAGGGCTCGTCGAGCTCCTTGCGGTTGGCGAGCAGGCGGATGTCGGTGGCGATCTTGTGCGCGACGCTGGCGACCGCGGCGCGGTCGGCGAGCACGAAGGCGTCGACGACGCGCGGGTAGGTCTGGCCGGTGACGACATGGCGCGCCTCGGGGGCGAAGCCGAGCTTCTCGGCGACCATGCGGTCGAGTTCCTCGACCTTCTTGGCGTCGCCGTCGAAGAGGGCGAGGAAGGAGGCTTGCGTGCCGGTGGCGCCCTTGGCGCCGCGGAGGCGGAGGCCGTCGCGCGTGTGTTCCAGCCGCTCGAGGCAGAGCGCGAGGTCGTAGGCCCACAGGCAGCAACGCTTGCCGACGGTGGTGGGCTGGGCGGGCTGGTAGTGGGTGAAGGCGAGGGTGGGCAGGTCGCGCCAGGCGGTGGCCTGGTCGGCGAGGGCGTCGATGCAGCCGGCGACCTTCACGCAGACGAGGTCGAGGGCGTCGCGCAGCTGCATGATCTCGGTGTTGCAGTTGACGAACTGGCTGGTGGCGCCGAGGTGGATGATGGGGCGCGCGGCGGGCGCGACATCGCCGAGGGCGTGCACATGGGCCATCACATCGTGGCGGAGGCGGCGCTCGTGCTCGCTCGCGCGGCGCAGGTCACCCAGGGTGATGTCGAGGTGAGCGCGGATCTCGGCGAGCTGCTCGTCGGTGATGGGCAGGCCGAGGGTCTGCTCGACCTCGGCAAGGGCCAGCCACAGGCGGCGCCAGGCGCCGAACTTGCGCGCGGGGGACCAGATCGCCTGCATCTCGCGGCTCGCGAAACGCTCGCTGAGGGGGGAGACATAGGTCTCCGGCGCGGGTCGCTGGTCGGGGTCGCCGCTCGGGCTCGCGCCGGATGGGGGCGTGGACGCCATCGTCGTGGATCTCGCTTCGGTGCAGTCGCCGGGCCGCGCCGCTGGAGCGCGTGCAGATCGCGGGCCGATCGGGGAGGATGATCGTACGCGATCCGCTCCCCAGCGTCGGGGACGCCGCCCCAGCCATGACCGCCCGACCCGTGACCGACCGACCCGACAACCCGACCGAGCGATCCGGCGCCCGGCCGCGCCCGCGCACGCCCGACGAGGCGGAGGCCCACGCCAATGTGCCGGCGGAGGTGCTCGTCCTCGAGGCCCAGCGCGGCGACCGCAAATCGCTCGAGCGCCTGCTCTCGATGCACGCCGATGCGATCTTCGCCACCTGCCTGCGCATGACGGGCCGGGCCGAGACGGCGCGGGACCTGGCGCAGGACGCGATGGTCCGCCTCATCGAGAGCCTCGATTCCTACGACGGGCGGGCGAAGTTCAGCACCTGGATGACGCGCGTGGTCATCAACCTGTGCATCACGCACCAGCGCCGGATGAAGCTGCGCCGCCACGGCAGCCTCGACGCCCCCCTGGGCGACGACGGCGGGCCGGGCTGGAGCGTCCGGGAACAGGGTCGGGAACCGAACGCCGGGGAGCGCGTCGAACAGGGGGAGATGATCGCCCGCCTCCGCATCGCGATGGACCGGATCGAGCCCGACGCCCGGGCGATTCTGGTCCTTCGCGATGTGCGGGGGTTCGATTACGCCCAGATCGGCGAGGTGCTGGATGTGCCCGTCGGGACGGTGAAGAGCCGCATCTTCCGCGCCCGAGCCGCCCTGCGCGAGCAGATGGAGGCGCTCGGGAGCCCCCAGCCCGGCCGTTCGGGCGAGGGCGGACGCTGACGACCGATTGACCTTTCTCAGGAGCGCACGCGCGACACCCCCATGGCCCGGCGCATCAGCGAGGACGATCTGCTCGCCTTCATCGAAGGCGACCTCCCGGACGACCGCCGGGACGAGGTGCAGCGCGCCTTGGAGGGCGAGCCGGACCTGCTCGCCTGGGCCGAGGGCGCCCGCGCTGATCGTGCCGCGATGCAGGAGTGGGGGCGCCCGGGCGCGAGCATCGCGCCGCCGGACCTCGTCGAGCAGGCGATGCGCCAGGCGGAGCGCGATGCGCTGCTCGGCGCCGCGGGGCTGGATGAGGCCCACCGCCCGCGCGTGCTCTTTCGCTTCACCGGCCCGCGCGCCGCGCTCGCGGCGATGCTGGTCGCGGCGATCGGGATCGGCTTCGTCTACGGCCCCGGGCTCTACCAGCAGATCTCCGGATCGGGCGCGCCGAGCGCGACGCCCCCGATGCCGACCCGGCAGAGCCAGATGGCGGACGCGGGTCTCGGCGCCGTTGCCGGCGCCGAGAGCGCCGAGTCCCGGCGCGAAGCGGCCTCCGGCGAGCGCGCGTTTGCCGAACTGGAGGAACAGTCCGTCGCGAGCGCCCCGGGCGATGCGCCGCTGGAGAGCGCGGGCGCATCGCGCATGGCGATGGCCAAGGCGTCTGAGGCCGATGCGGCCTTCGCGGACGCCGAGCCCGACGCCAACGGCGTGCCGATGGAGTTGGCGCTTGCGCCGTCCCTCGACGAGGGCGATGGCGCCGGTCGCGCCCGGACCGACACGCTGCGCGCGATCGGTGATGCGATCGAGCAGGGTGTCGCTGCTCCCGCGCCGGCGCCGACCTTGACCCTTGATGACGCCGCCCGCCTGGCCGGCGAGCGCCGGCTGACGGTGCGGGTGGAAGCCGCGGCGCCGCCGGACCTGGCTGCATCGCTGCTCGCCGGCGACCACGACTTCCGGATCGCGCCTGCCCCCGACGATGCCGACGCGACGACGCTCATCGTCGAGATCGACGCCGGCCCGGCCGGCCTCGATGCGCTGCTGCAGGCCGTCGGTGCGCTGGGCGCGACGCATGTCGAGATGGTCGAGCGGGGCGAACCGGTGGCGCTGCCCGCGGCGCGGGACGCGTCGGATGTGCTCTGGTGGTCGCGCCCGCCGGCATCGTGGCCAGGGATGGGCAGCGCGGTGGCGCTGCGCATCGAGGCCGGGGCGTCGGTCCCGCCGCCCCCGCCGGGCGATTGACCGAGGGGAAACGAGCGAATCTCAGGCGACGGCGCGTCGCGGGCCCGGCTCGTCGCGCGGCGCATCAAAGCGCGCGAAGCGGTCGGCGGCGTCGTCTGCCTGGTCGCACTCGTGGGCGACGGCGGCGTCGCGCCGGCGGCGCCGGTCCTGCTGAGTCAGCACGAATGCGACGGCCGGCAGCACGAAGAGGCCGAGCAGGGCGAGCAGCGAGAGCGTCCGGACGCCGGCGATGCGCTCGGGGTTGAACCAGAGCCAGAGCAGCGCGCCGCCGGAGACGATCGAGCCCACCGCGACCAGCGCCAGGGCGGCGCGGCGCACCAGGTAGAAGCAGGAAAGCAGCAGGGGGGTGAACACGGGGAGGTGCCGTCCTTGGCGCCCCGCGCTCGTCTGCGTCCGTGCGAGCGGTCGGGGCCGGGGTTCTGCGAGGAGTGGGGCGAGCGTATGCGCGTGTCCGGTGGCCAGCAAGACGCGCGCGGGGGTCGGCGCGGGAAACCGTGGAGAACCCGAGTGGCGACCCGCGCATGCGGTTGTGGGGTGTCTGCGCGCCGAGTATCGTCCCCCCTTCGGTGACCCCTCCTCTCCAACGCCAGTGCGTCGTCGTGCGCCCATGGGCGCGATCGAAGCCCGCGACGCGCGGGCGCGAGGGCGGTGCGCTCGCGCTGCTCGTGGCCGCGTGCGGGCTCGCGACGGGGTTCCCGGCGCTCGCCCAGCAGGCGGCGCCGACCCCGGTGGAGCAGGCCTCGCCTCTCGAGGGACGCCCGATCCGGGCGGTGCGGTTCATCGGCGTCGAGACGGTGGACGACGAGTTCATCCGGAATCAGCTCCGGACCGAGGTCGGCCAGCCGCTGCGCCAGGCCACGGTGACCGACGACGTCTCGCGCCTCTACCGGCTGGGGCGGTTCCGGGCGATCGACGCCTCCGTGACGGTGCTCGGCGACGGCGGCGTCGAGGTGGTCTTCACCTTCAATGAGGCGCCGATCGTGCGCGATGTGCAGGTGACGGGCAACCGGAATGTGCGCACCAACGAGCTGTCGGCTGTCATCAGCGGCGTGAACCTCCGCGCGGGCGTGCCGGTGGACGACTTCCGCGTCGGCAAGGCGCGCCGGGCGATCGAGGAGTTCTATCGCGAGCGCGGCTACTACACGGTCGAGGTGTTTGTCGACGACGCCGAACTCGACGAGAAGGGCATCGTGCTCTTCCGCGTGCGCGAGGGGCAGCGCGTGCGCGTAACGGACATCCGCTTCGAGGGCGTCGAGGCGCTCGAGATTGCGCAGGTGCGGTCGCGCATCCAGACGCGAAAGCGCGGCTTGTTCTCGAAGGGGCCGCTTGATGAGGAGACGCTCGAGCGCGACGTCGCCGAGCTGATCCGCTTCTACCGCGACTTCGGCTATCTCGATGCGCGCGCCGACCGGCGCATCACGCCCAGCCCGAACGGTCGCGAGGCGATCATCACGTTTGTCATCGACGAAGGCCCGCTCTACACGCTGCGCGACCTGCGCGTCGTGCCCGAGGGCGCGCCGATGACCGACGATGGCATGTCGCTGGCGATCACGCCCGACCAGGTCGCCGGGCTGCTGCCGATCAAGCTCGGCGACGCCTACGGCCTGCGCCAAGCGCGTCAGGCGCAGGAGCTGATCCAGCGCGCCTACTTCCGCCTGGGCTTCGCCGATGCGCAGGTGCGCGTGCAGGAGCTGCGCGACCCCGACCGCCCCGTCGTCGACCTGCTCATCTCGGTCAGCGAAGGCAAGCGCTACCGCACGGGCGAGATCGTCATCCAGGGCAACAGCCTGACGCGCCAGAACGTGGTGCGGCGCGAGGTCGAGGCAAAGCCGGAGGAGCCGCTGGATCGCGGCGCGCTCGACGACTCACGCCGGCGTCTCGAGCAGCTGCGCCTCTTTCAGCCAGGCAGCGTGAAGATCACCGTGCAGCCCGAGCGCGCCGACGAGCCGGGCTACCGCGATGTGCTCGTCGAGGTCGAGGAGACGAACACCGGCTCCGTCGGCTTCATCGTGGCGGTGAACTCCGACGCCGGCGTCGTCGGCGGGCTCTCGGTCAGCCAGCGCAACTTCGATATCGGCGACACGCCCGAGACGCTCGGGGAGTTCATCTCCGGGCGCGCATTCCGTGGCGCGGCGCAGACATTCAACCTCACCATCGCGCCGGGCACGGAGGTGCAGACCTACGGCATCAGCCTGTCGGACCCGTCGCTCTTCGACACCGACACCGCGGCGTCGGCGTCGTTCGCGTTCCGCGACCGCATCTTCGAAGACTACGACGAGGAACGCTGGGGCCCGGGGTTCCGCCTCGGCCGGCGTGTCGGCGATCGCTGGAACGCGGCGCTGGCCTTCCGGTTCGAGCAGGTCGAGCTGACGGACATCGAGCCGGATGCGCCGGTTGATGTCTTCGAGGCGGCGGAGCAGTCGTGGGTGAATGGCGCAGGCGTGCGCCTGAGCCGCACAACGGTGCCGCCCCTCGAGGGGCAGAGCCCGAGCCGCGGCCTGCGCACGACGCTGACCGCCGAGCAGGTCTTCGGCGACTATTCGTTCACGAAGCTCGGGTTCTCGCAGGACATCTTCTTCACCGTCGCCGAGGACGCCCTCGGCCGGCGCAGCAAGCTGTCATTCACGCTCGACACGAACTGGATTCCGCAGGAGAACGAGGCGCCGGTGTACGAGAAGTACTACCTCGGCGGCCGGACGATGCGCGGGTTCGAGTTCCGCACGATTTCGCCGAAGGGGATCCGCAACGACACCGGCGAGGTCGGCGAGGATCCGGTCGGCGGGAACTGGCTGTTCTTCCTCGGCGCCGAGTACGAGGTGCCGCTCTTCGGCGAGATCCCGGTCAGCGCCACCGTGGTCGATCCGGTCTTCTCGCTGGTGACGTTCCTCGACACAGGCACGGTGCTCGACGAGCCGGGATTCGACGACTATCGCGTCTCGGTGGGTCTGGGCGTGCGTATCCGCGTGCCGGCGCTCGGCCCGGCGCCGCTGGCCTTCGACTTCGGCTTCCCGATCAAGAAGGAAGACCTGGATGAGGAGCGTCTCTTCTCGTTCAGCGTCGATCTGCCGTTCTGACGGATCGGCGCCGGCGGCGCGTCCGCTGCGGCGCAACCGGGCCCTGCGAGTATCATCGGGCACACGAACACGATTCGACGCCACCCCTCAGAGGAGTCTGAATATGCGATCCGCCGCCTTCTGGCGCACCTGCTGCGTCGCCATGCTGACCGCCATCGTCGTCACGATGCTGCGCCCCGCCACCGTCGACGCTCAGGGCGGTCGCACGGCGATCGTCGCGACCGTCAACCTCGAGACCGTCATCAACGGCATGGCGGAGCGCGAGTACCGGCAGCAGCGCCTGCAGGAGTTCATCGAGGAGCGCGACTCCATCCTGCAGGAGATCGTCGGCCGCTTCGAGGCGGCGCGCGCCCAGGTCGACCTCGCCCCCGCCGGTTCGCCCGAGCGGCGCGCCGCCGTCGAGGAGGCCACGCGTCTCCAGCTCCAGGCGCAGCTCGAGAAGGAGTTCAGCGAGCAGCTGATCGCCCAGCGCCGCGCGGAGGTCTTCGCGCAGCTGTTCAGCCGCATCCAGGAGACGGCCGCGCGCATCGCCCGGCAGCGCGGCGTCGACGCCGTCATCAGCAGCGACGCGAGCGCGCCGCTCCCCGATGGCAACGAGCAGCAGGTCCGCGCCGCGATGATCTCCCGGCGCGTCCTCTTCAACGCCGACGCCATCGACTACAGCGACGAGTTGCTGCAGGTCCTCAACAACGAGTGGGCGGCCGGCGGGAACAGGTGATGCCGGAGAACGAATCCCCCTCGGGCGGCCCCTGGATCGCCGCCGACCTCGCCGAGCGAGATCGGAAGAGCACA